>CAKRHL010000177.1 GCA_934338765.1 uncultured Lachnospiraceae bacterium
GCAGGAAAGGCTGAACTTGTATTTACCGGTGCTGATGGCAAGGAGATCCGCCAGACGATTCAAGAGTTCGACGGACCTGGTATCATTCAGGGTATCCACAATACGGACAAATCCATCACAAGCTTTGCAAAGGCATGCTTTAACTACGCGCTGGATACAAAGCAGGATCTCTGGTTTGCCACCAAGGATACTATTTCAAAGATCTATGACCATAATTTCAAAGATATTTTCCAAGATATCTATGATAAGGAATACAAAGAGAAGTTTGAGGCAGCAGGGATTGAGTATTTCTACACTCTGATCGATGATGCGGTTGCCCGTGTTATGAAGGCAAAGGGTGGATTTATCTGGGCCTGCAAGAACTACGATGGAGACGTTATGAGTGATATGGTATCTTCTGCATGTGGTTCTCTGGCCATGATGACATCTGTACTGGTATCTCCTTCAGGAGTATACGAGTATGAGGCTGCTCATGGAACTGTTCAGAGACATTATTACAAGCACCTGAAGGGCGAGGAGACATCTACAAACTCTGTAGCTACAATCTTTGCATGGACCGGTGCACTCCGTAAGCGTGGTGAGCTGGACAATATTCCGGAGCTGATGGCATTTGCTGATAAGCTTGAGAAGGCAACTCTTTCTACGATTGAGAATGGTAAGATGACAAAGGATCTGGCACTGATCACCAGCATGAAGGATGTGACTGTATTAAACAGCGAAGGCTTCATCAAAGCTGTTCGTGAGTCACTGGAAGCAATGCTGTAAAAGGACACTATAATTATGATAGAATTTGAAAAGGAAATTGCCGGTCTTGTGCCGGACAGAGGTTTTACCCATGGGGCGAAGTTTCATGCGGATGATCTGTTTTCGACAGCACTGTTGCGTTTATTAAATCCTGCTATAGAGGTGACCAGGGGCTTTGATGTCCCGGAGGAGTTTGATGGTATTGTATATGACATCGGAAGAGGAAAATACGACCATCACCAGCAGGACAAAGAGATTCGTGAAAATGGAGTTCCTTATGCAGCATTTGGCCTTCTTTGGAGGGAGTTTGGCACTTGCTTTCTGACAGAGGAGGAAGCGGCGGACTTTGACGAGAAGTTTATTCAGCCGCTAGATGAGTCGGACAATACCGGTTCTGATAATACATTGTCAGAGCTTATGGAAAAGTTTAATCCGGGATGGGATTCTGATGCTTCTTATGATGACAGATTCTGGGAGGCGGAGGCGTTTGCCGAGAAGATCCTGTTCCGGTATATCGAGAGTATTCAGGGGCTTCGCCGGGCATCTGCCGTTGTTAAGAAGGCGATGGAGGAGAGTGATGGACAGATTCTGATCCTGCCATGTTATGTCCCATGGAAGAGGGATGTGATCGGCAGTGGTTATCAGTTTACGGTATATCCATCCAACCGCGGAGGCTACAGTGTACAGGGAGTACCGAAGTCCAAGGAGGATCGTAGTCTGGTTTGCGATTTTCCGCAGGAATGGTGGGGATGTGATCCGGAGGATCTGCCCTCTGTCAGCGGAGTAGAGACTGCAAGATTCTGTCATGCCACCGGGTTTATGGGAGCTGCGGATACAAAGGAAGATGCCGTGCGGATGGCAGAGATTTCTTTGGCGCAAAAGGCTTAGATAGTATAAATACAACAAAAGATCCTGTCCCGTCGGTTTCCGGCAGTGCAGGATCTTTTATTTTGGTAAGAAATACATATAGGGGAGGATCTATTTCCGAAGAAATAAATCCTCCCCTTTTTTTGTTGACTGATCAATCAGGATGGTCAATGATCATCCTTCGGTTCCTGAGGGGGTGGCACTCACCCGGTCACGATAAGAAAGCACCTTTTCTACGGCAGCACAAACGCTGTAATACTCGCGCTTTGTCTCCTCTAAATGAGCCTTGCCTGACTCTGTCAGATGATAGTAGACACGGAAACGCTTTCCAACTACCTGAACCTTACGTTCCTCAAGATAACCATTCTTTTTTAATCGATAGAGAGTAGGGTACATCGTTGCTTCGTTGAGCTGATAATCACCCTCGCTCTGCTTTTCCAGATCCTGTGACAACTGGTAGCCATACTTATCTTCCTGCTCCAGTAAATGTAAAAGGATCATCTCAATAGTTCCACGTTTTAAATTATCCTTGATACCCATGCGTTCTCAACCATCTTTCTTTAGATTTTTTATATGTTGTTTATTATAGCATATATTTTATAAAAATGTTAGACCTTATGAAAAGAAGTTGGAATATTTTTTAGAATATACGCTGCAATCCACTCTAAAGAAAATAAACCTACGATCACAATGACGATGCAGAGGAAAGATACACCTAATAATATACTTCTGCGTCGCTGCTGAACCAGGATCTCCAGTGTACTGTCATCTACAAAATGACGACAGATGTCACGATACCCGTCTTCCGGGTGATCCTCATGATACTGCAGCATATCACTGTAAAGAAGCAGCCGTGCCTGAAACAGGTCGTCCTTTGTCTGGAAGTTGTCAGATCCGGAAGAGCGATACCGGATCAAGGCGCGGCTGAGCCAGCGTAATCGATGGGTTAAAAGGAATGAGCGCATGAATACTCCTCTCTGTTAGCTGATCACTCCATGTTTGGTGCATGAAATCTGCAGTTTAACAGTTTTTTTGGCAGATGTTGTCAGGAGACGGAATACAGCCTTGCCATAAGCGGTGTTGCCGGATTTCCAGCGGCTTGCCTCATCGTAAATCCAGTTTCTGATATTGTAAATATCAATAGAATGTGATACGTCAGAGCAAACTACTAAATAATCATCATACATAAAAGTACCATAGAGTGTATATTTCCAAGATAAAGAATTGTTTGCATTGTAATAATTATAAGATTTGTTTGCTGTTTTGGTATGTGTCTTTCCTCGAGCAGTGGAAGGAACAGTTGTTTCCGTGGTAGTGATAACGCAATAGCTGCCATCTTCCATATGGATAGTTTCTTCAGAAACAGTTGTGGTTTCAGCAGAAGCTGGAGTATAGGATAACAGACTCGATGCCATCATGCAAAGGGAAAGTGCAAAACAGATAAGTGCTTTAAAATGTTTTTTCATAGTATTTCCTCCTATTCTTTCATATGAAAAACTGAATCAGGAGAGGGCGAAGCAACAGGTGTATTTGGAATATCTGGAGGATCTTCCTCTAAAATCACATCGGCATGACCATTTACTTCGTTGAGTACATGCCGGCTGTGTATGATAAATGCCCCAAGTGCCATAAAGCAGACAGCGCAGATCAGTATGATCAAAATTCTTGAAAAGATCTGCTTCCGTTTGGATTGGCGCCTGATAATGGCGTCCTCGTATTGTTCCTGAAGTTCTTTTGGATGCCCGAAGTACTGAAATATCTCTGCCGGTGTAGCAGATGGATGGTCCTTCAGATAGCAGTCCAGAGAATCTCTCATGTCTTCGAGAAACTGCTCTGTATCATCGCGGTCTCCGGAGTAGTACATCCGCAATTGTTCCAGATATTCTTCCCGATCAAAAGAGTTCATTGAAAACCCCTCCTCTTATGTTACATATTTTATATTAGAGAAATCTAATATTTTTTGCAAATACATTGTTATTAAGAATATTATGTACAATCCTATTTTAATAGCATAAGGTTATTAATAAAGTTTAGTTTATTTTTACAATTAATGCATTAGCGGAAATTAATTGTAACAAAAAAGTGGTTATCACACAAGGGGCTGGTACGTTAAAAAGGTGAAAGGATTCCAAATAAGATTATACACAAACGGAAACAGAATATAAATAACCATACTGCGCAAGTATAATTATAACAAAAGATTACAAGATGATATTTGTTTGGAAATTTATAGAAGGTGTATGCATGGCTTTGAGTGACAAAGAGATTGGAATGAGAGTTCGTAATATCCGTAAGGAAAGTGGGCTGACTCAGGATAGATTTGCAAGAAAATTTCATATGACACAGCAGACTCTGAGCCGTTATGAAAATGGAAAGATTTCTATTCCTAACGGAACTCTGGAAAGCATCGCCAAGGGCATGGATGTGTCGGTGGGATATTTTCTGGGAGTAGATTCAACGGAGTTTACGGATGATGAATTACGGCTGATCAATATATACCGTCGCGCTGATGCCCGTATGAAGGAGTATATATTAGAGATGGCATTGATGACGGAGGCAAAGCTTAAGGGGAAGGATTTGCCGGAGTAAATAAAATTTTTATGAGTTGGCAGTTGACAAGCAGCAAAAAGGATACTAATATAGCATTATAGTAAAAAACTGTGACGGAGACAGTATCTTATCTGGAAACGCTTCAGTGAGTCCGGGATAGTGTGAACCGGATGCATAGAGAGGAATCTCTTGGATAGATGAGGGAAGATCACTCCTGAGTTGCAGACTGGAACGTTATGTTATCAGTACAGCCTGACGGATCCCGCCGTTATAGGGGTATGTATCGAATCGTTATTGCGTACAAGGTGGTGTACACAAGGGCAAAGCATTTGGTTTGTTCTATTTCCGTACAGATTAAATAGGTGGTTATGAATGTCGCGGCTTTCATCCTGTTTAGGATGAAAGCCTTTTTTGATGTAGAGGAAACAATTATGCGGTTTCCTCTAAAATATCTTTTGACGCCAACATCATTTATATAACGGTTCACGAAATGGCAGATTGTTGATACCGGTCTGCTTTTGATCAGATATTTTAGAAGGAGGTAAACATATGTATCAGAAAGTTTCAGCTGACATGAATTTCGTTGACAGAGAAAAAAACGTGGGAAAGTTCTGGCGGAATCAGCAGATCTTTGAGAAGTCAATGAAGGCAAGAGAGGGCAAGCCGGTTTATACCTTTTATGATGGACCGCCTACTGCTAACGGTAAGCCTCATATCGGTCATGTGCTGACCCGTGTTATTAAGGATATGATCCCTCGTTACAAGACCATGAAGGGATATATGGTGCCTCGTAAGGCAGGATGGGATACCCACGGACTGCCGGTTGAGCTTGAGGTGGAGAAGCTTCTGGGTCTGGATGGCAAGGAGCAGATTGA
>CAKRHL010000178.1 GCA_934338765.1 uncultured Lachnospiraceae bacterium
AATGCAGATATTCTGAATTATGAGGTGGATTCTGTTCTTTGTGATAGCAAATATGTGACTGCCATTGTAAATGTAGACATTAAGGATCAGGATAAATATCTGCTGGTTATGGATCCGGATGAAATGACCTCTTCTGTTTCTGATCTGGGGATTGATGAAAACGCAGATATTTCCATTTCAGACTATTGTGAGAAAAAGGGGTTAATCCCGGTTCGGCTGCATTTACAGGAAAAGGATGCGAAGGATGCGGAAATCGTTTCAAGGGATGTGAAACAGTTATCCGGCACGAAGGGAGTTATTGAGGTCAATGCAAAACGCCGTTCCGGAAAACAGAAATTCCAGCTGACGCTCCAGCCGCTTCTGATGCTGAATAACAGCAGTGAAACCCATTATGATCCAACGATTAAAATTGATGTGAAGGATAACAGTACAGAAAAAAGTGCTTATTATGTGATGCAGGATCAGAAGGAGAACACAGTACATGGAACCAAAGTGACCTTAAAGGAAGTAAAGCTGACTACGACAGAGGTAGCTTCTTATCTGTCTGCACGTTATGAAGAAAAGGGCGTGTCCGGGGACGCATCCGCAAGCTGGATGGAGCTTTGCGATGAGGACGGAAAGCCGGTTTCCTTTAGCGGCATGGATGGCGGAAGATGTTATGAAGCAGGAAAAAATGAGTATGTTTCCGAGGGCTGTTATGAAAGTATCGGCTTGCCGGAAAAGATTTATCTGTCCATCGGAGATTCCGGTGAGATTGTAGAGCTTACAAAACAGGAAAAATAATTAACAAAATATATGAAGAAAATGTCTGCATTAAAATATTTAAATCGCAGGCAGTAACAGAAAAAGGAGGTTTTGCCATCAGGGTAAAACCTCCTACTCGATTATCGGAAAATGCCTGTAGCATATTTGGCATCAGGCATGCTGATAATAAAATACGGCAAGCTGTGTCCGGTCTCTAAGCTCCAGCTTTTCCAGAATGCCGCTGAGATAATTACGGACGGTTCCCTCGCTGAGAAAGAGCCGGGCGGAAATCTCTTTATTGCTGAGACCCTGCGCCACCAAAGTGATGATTTCATATTCCTTTTCTGTGATGCCGTGGGAGCTGTAGTCGAAGGAGGGCTCAGCCTTCATAAGTTCCGGCAGCTTTTCCATGATCTCGCTTCCATAAACATTCTGACCGGAGTAAACGGCGTTGAGTGCCGGGATGATGGTCTCGTAATCCTGTTTGATGATATAGCCTTTGGCACCAAGCTGCAGGGCTTTGGTGATGTATTCATCATCAATAAAGGTGGTAAGAAAAAGAACTCTGGCATCGGGAAATTCTGCAAGGATATCGGACAACGCATCGGTTCCGCTGCAGTGCTGCATCCGGATATCCATTAATACCACATCCGGGTGATACTGCCGGTATAAAGGAAGTGCATCATTTCCATCGTGGCCGATGGCGGCGACATGGATAGATCCATCGGTTTCCAGTATCATTTTTAAAGACATACAGACCAGCTGGTCGTCATCGATCAGAACTATATTCATAAGATAAATTCCTTTCATGCTTGGAGTTTTAGGGAAATATCGAAGCAGCGGAAGCTGTACGACAGAGTGCTTTACTATTTTGGAATAGAGATAAAGATTCGAAATCCATGATCTCTGCTGATATGAAGGATCCCGTGGAGGGCATCCACACGATCCCGCATATTCTGAAGTCCCATTCCATCCAATGAAACCGACGCTGTCCCGGAGAAATCGTCTGGCGAAATACCATTGTCTTCGATCAATAATTGATAAAATGCAGGGTGTTCTTTGGCAGTGATGTGTACCTTTGTGGCGTTACTGTGTTTTATAATATTATTGAGTGCTTCTTGTGTGATGGCAAGAAAACAGTATTTAATATTTTTGGGAATATGCCGGGACAATTCGCACTGTAGAAGTATCGGACAAAAGGTAAACTGTTCCGTGAGGCTCTGAAGTGCCTGCTTTAGATCAACGGCCTCATCTCTCAGATCGTGGACGCTGTTGCGGATACTATCCATGGCGAGATTCAGTGTGTCTTTTAGAGCGGACAGATGAGGGGTGAGTGATTCATCCTTGCAGATGGCGAGTAAAGCTCCTGTCTGCAGAATAGAGCGGGACAGCATATGACCGACATTATCATGGATTTCTCTGGCAATGCGATTTCTTTCCCGGAGCGTTGCAATATAAATCTGATCATTTTGATTTTCTAATATTTGGCGGTTTGCTTCCTGCAGAGTAAGCTCCCGCTCGACGCTGTCATCCCGGAGAATATGGATCTGCTCCGTTAAACCGGCACGCATCCTGTTGGTGTACGCCAGATAAAAGCTGATGGCTGTGAGCAGCAGGAAAAATGGGAGAGGCTCACCGGAAATACGTTGGCTGTAAAGGATCAGGGGTAAGAGATAAAGGGCACCGGGCATATACTGCTGGTGCAGAAACAGTACATAGCAATGCCATGGTAGGAATATTGCCATTTCCGGAAAAAAGAAACAGAAGATTAAAACGATAATCCCAAGATATGCCCGTTGTTTGTCGGAGGAACATAGCAGTTCAAAGCAATATATCGTGATCAGGAACAGAATGCCGGTAATGTGCATGGGATCCGTCCGGAATGTCGGGGAGGCCGGGATACACAGGATAAATAATAAAACAGAATCTATGTAAGTACACATGGTAATCATTCCTCATCTTTCTGGAATTAAAAATTTCTAAATTAATAACTCAAATCTCCCGCCTCAAATATTATGGATATACTACATTGTCTGTGCGGAGGGCTGAGTTAGTTAACATGCTGTCTCTATTATAAGGGATTTGTCCGGGGATATCCATCATCATTTTAATAATGTGACAAATGTCATATGGTTTTTTTACAATTTTCACTATCATTATATCGGGGATTTCGGTATCATAGGATTATGATTTATCGCAATTGTAAAATTTTATGTCTGAGAAATTTAAAGTGAAAATAATATGCCTGCGACCAAAGCTTGGCAGGGCGGAAAGGATATGTGATATTATGGCGGTTGTTAAAATAGAGAATTTAGTAAAAAGATATGGTGATCTGGTAGCTGTGGATCATTTTAATCTGGAGATTGAGGAGGGAGAGATTTTTGGCCTGCTGGGACCAAATGGCAGTGGTAAGTCAACAACGATCCACTGTCTGCTGTCTCTGCTTTCCTATGATAAAGGTGATATAGAGATCTTTGGAAAGGAAATGACTCCCACCAGCTACGATATTAAAAAGGATATTGGTATTATCATGCAGAATGTGGCAGTATTTCAGGAGCTGACGGTTTATGAAAATATTGACTATTTCTGTGGCTTATATGTACCGGAAAAGGGACAGAGGAAAAAGCTTGTCGAGGAGGCAATTGAATTTGCCGGTCTGTCCGAGTTTCGGAAGTTCTATCCGAAGAAGCTTTCCGGGGGACTTCTCCGCCGATTAAATATTGCATGTGGCATTGCCCACAAGCCGAAGCTGATCATTCTGGATGAGCCCACGGTTGCGGTAGATCCTCAGAGCCGTAATAAGATTCTGGAGGGGATCCGGGAGCTGAACCGGCAGGGGGCCACGATCATTTACACAACGCATTATATGGAAGAGGTTGAACAGATCTGCACCCGGATCGCCATTATGGATAAGGGAAGAAATCTGGCACTTGGCACGAAGGATGAGCTCAAGGCAATGATCGATCTGGGAGAGACGATCCAGATGGAGGTGATGGAGCTGTCGGAGGAGGTCTCCGATGCGATCCGAACCCTTCCCCATGTGATCGGTGTCAGCTATGATAAGGGACTTCTCAAGGTACGTTTTTCGAAAGGAAAGCACAACTTACTTCGTCTTCTGGATCTGTTGAAGGAAAAGGAGATAGCGTTTGGAAATGTTCATTCGGAGCTTCCGACGCTGAATGATGTCTTTCTGGAGATTACCGGCAAGGAACTCAGGGACTAATGTCAAAAAATGTTGATGCGAAAAGGAGATTTTTATGATACATATCAAATATCGAATGAAAACCATGCTGCGGCAGAAAACGATGATCTTCTGGTCGTTAGCATTTCCGTTGATCCTTGGAATGCTGTTTTATTTTATGTTTGGCGGGATTGAAGATCTGGAACAGTTTCAGAAAGTGCCGGTGGGAGTATTGAAAGGGGATGCGCTTCCGGCGGAGTTTGTCACCATGCTGAAAGCGGTAAAAACGGAGGATGAGATTCCGTTATTTCAGGTAAAGACATATGATGATCTGACCGGGGCAGAAAAAGAACTGCAGTCTGAGAAGATATATGGAATCATTCAGGCAAAGGATGATCTGTCATTGACAGTGAAGTCATCGGATAATTACAGCAGTCTGATCAAGACCTTTCTGGATCAGTATCGTGAAAATACAGCATTGATCACTGATATGGCAAAGAAGCATCCGGATCAGGTGTCGGCTTTTGTCATGGATATGGCGGCAGGGACGCAGGCAAAGATCACGGAAATCCCGTTAAAGGGGACCGATAAGGATCCTTATGCCCAGTATTTTTATGCACTGATTGCGATGACTTGTCTGATCGGGACCATGGTGGGCATGCACAACGGAAATGACATTCAGGCAGACCTTACCGCAGTGGGGGCAAGGAGAAATGTTGCACCGACACCGAAGCTGCGTCAGGTACTGTACGATTTTACGGCCACATATATTTTATACTGCATTATCGTAGCTGTTGTGATAGCTGCTTGTGTATTTGTTTATGACCAGGATTTCGGACAGAATGCGGGACTTGTCCTTCTGGGAGGATGGATCGGCAGCTTTACGGCATTGGCGATCGGAGAGGTGATCGCTGTGTTTGTCAAAGGACCGGTTCAGAAAAAGGAAGGAATCTGTGTGGCAGTATTTATGATCAGTTCCTTTCTGGCAGGTCTTCAGTGGGGGGACATTACATTTATCATTGAAGAGAAATGTCCGGTGATCAACCGGATCAATCCGGGAACCCTGATCGTCAATGGTTTCAAG
>CAKRHL010000179.1 GCA_934338765.1 uncultured Lachnospiraceae bacterium
TGATCTGGTCAAAGTCTGCCTTTCCGGTAAGAATGTCTAACAGGATCATGCCATGTGCCTTCTGGCGGTAATGCTGCCATGTGCCGGATTGGCGGCTCTGTTCTTCAATGGTGGTTTTCAGTGCCTGAACCGCTTCCAGAAGCTCATCCTCGTCAATAGGTTTTGTCAGATAAAAATCAACGCCATACCGGATGGCTGCCTGGGCATACTTAAAATCCGTAAAACCGCTCAGGATAATGAAGTGTCCTTCGAAGCCCTTGTCTCTGGATCTTTTGACAACATCTACTCCGAGAAGTCCCGGCATACGTATGTCGATCAGTACAAGATCAGGCTGCTCCCGGACAATAAAATCTAATGCATCAATGCCGTTGGATGCTTCGCCAATAATTGAAAATCCTATTGATTCCCAATCAATAATACATTTTAAACCCTGACGTATAATTAGTTCGTCATCCGCTATAAAAACGGTATTCATGTAATTTACCAAACCTTTCTGATTCTGTGTCATAGGAGATTTCGTGAATGAAAGACTTCCTGACAGAATATATTTACAACAAGACAGAGTTCCGAATACGAAACTCTGTATAATAGGATGCGTGACATCACTAATTGTTATTATATACATTCATCTCGGGATTTGCAAGAAAGGGGAAAAGGTTTTCATGCACTTTCTATTATATTTATCGAATTTCATGATACCCATTGTGATATTTTATATTGTGGGATATGGTCTATGCAGTCATACTGATATTTTTGGCGCTTTTGTCAAGGGTGCAGAGGATGGCTTCCGGGTGGTATTAAAGGTACTGCCAACTCTGATCGGGCTGATGATGGCGATCGGGATCCTGCGGGCCTCCGGTCTGATGGAAACATTTTCCGCCTGGATCGCCCCGGCAGCAGAGAAGATTAATTTTCCTGCGGTTCTGGTGCCCCTGTCTCTGATCAAGATGGTATCCTCCTCGGCAGCTACAGGTCTCCTTCTGGATATTTACAAGAAATTTGGCACAGATTCCCATGAGGGATTTCTGGCATCTGTTCTGATGTGCTGCTCGGAGACTATCTTTTATACGATCTCGGTGTATTTTATTGCAACCGGGGATAAGAAACATTCTCCGGTAACGAAGATGAACTGGACCTTAACCGGGGCGCTGATCGCTACCTTTGCGGGGATGGCGGCGAGTGTATGGCTGTGCCGGGGGATGGGGTAGGGAGTGAAAGGAAAAAGGAGACAGCACAAAACCACCTGGTTTCGTTGATTTTATTTAAGTTCAAATTGACAGAGGTTTGTGGTGGGAGTTATAATTTTATTAACTATACTTAGAAAATATTATTAAATATTTAATATAAAAATACATTGAATGAAAACTTAGCAATGGAATAGAGGGGATAAGTATGTCAAACGAATGTGATACCTGTGCAAATTACAGTTATGATGAGGAATATGAGGAATATTTCTGTGATGTCAATATGGATGAGGATGATATGGTGCGGTTTATGACGAACCACCATGACAGCTGCCCGTATTACCGCAATGGAGATGAGTACCGGGTGGTCCGCCACCAGATGTAAGATTTCGGCACTGAATAAAGGCCGGGATCAGCATATATGGGATGGACAGTAAAGGGATATAAGAGACGATCGGGAGAATAAAACATATGACGGAACTGGAGAAATATTATAATAAATTTAATGAGGACAAAAGGCTTACCAGACGCCACGGCAGAGTGGAGTATATTACTTCCATGAAGTATATTCATCAGTGCATTGATGAGATTATACAGAACAGACAAAATGATGAAAACAGAGCTGAGTCGGCGGATCCTTCCGAAATTCGTATTCTGGATATAGGTGCCGGCACCGGCAGATACAGTGTTGCACTGGCGGAGGAAGGGTACGACGTCACGGCAGTGGAGCTGGTCAGATATAATCTGGGTATTTTGAGATCGAAGGGCAGCAGCGTAAAGGCGTATCAGGGGAATGCATTGAAACTGTCTCGTTTTGCGGACAGCTCTTTTGATATTACTTTGTTGTTTGGGCCGATGTATCATCTATACACTTTTGAGGACAAGCTCAAGGCATTGCAGGAGGCAAAGCGTGTAACCAGACCGGGTGGCAGGATATTGGTGGCGTACTGTATGAACGAGTATGGTGTGCTTCTGTACGGTTTTCGGGACGGCAATGTAAAACAGTGTCTGGAGGATGGCAGGTTATCGGAGGATTTTCAGTGTACTCCGCAGGATGGAGATCTGTACGATTATATGCGCATTGAGGATATTGATGCGTTAAATACGGCAGCAGACCTGAAACGGATCAAAATTATTTCTCCGGATGGTCCGGCCAATTATATGCGACCGGTATTAAATGCCATGGATGAGGAGACATTTGAGCTTTTTATAAAGTATCATTTATCGGTCTGCGAAAGACAGGATCTGATCGGAGCAGGAGCACATACGCTGGATATACTGGAGAGATGATGCAGTGGGAGAGAATAGATATAAATAATTATGATGCAGATTATTGAGCAGATTCTGTGGGGAAAAGGGAAGAAAGTAAATATACGAGGGAGGATAAGACGTGGAAAATATAATTTTTTTGATCAGGGGAAACCGGAACGGAGAACCCTTTGCGGCAGAAATGTATCAGGGAGGAGAGCAGCCTTGGTTTACCCTGCGCTGGCAGGAGGATGAGGGCGAGCTTCATATCCGTATCATTCCAAAGGATTTTGATGAATTTGGCAATCCCGTGGGGGAGCTTACACTGGAGTCGGTCAGCATGACATTTCCGTGGTTCTGTCGTGGAGGCAGAGATCCGGAACAGATCTTTATGAATGGATATCAGTCATGGACGGATTCCCATGAGCATACGCTCCTCGAAAAAGAGCCGGCCATATCTCCGCTGGCTTCCGGTATGGTAGAAAAGTATTATCTGGACCGCTACGGAGATGTGAATTTTACCATGAAGTCGAAAGGGGCAGGACAGTTTCACGGATTTACCTATTGTTATTTCCGGGATGGAGAGCAGTATCGCTTTTTGGGATCATTAAGCGAGCGTGCCGGATTTACGGTGTTTTATTATAATGGCGAAGCGCAGCAGATGACCATAGAAAAAGACTGTGCAGGATTAAAGATTTCTGAGGAGTGGAATGCTTTTGACCTGGTGGAGCTTTCCGGCTCAGAGGATCAGGTGTTTGATCTTTATTTTGAGAAAATGAACATATCAAAGCCGTCGGGAAAACCAATGACAGGCTATACAAGCTGGTATAATCATTATCAGAATATTTCAGAACAGATCATTATGGAGAATCTGGAACATGTCCATGAAATGGGACAGAACTTTGACGTGTTTCAGATTGATGACGGTTATCAGTCCTATGTGGGAGACTGGATGGATGTCAATGCAGATAAATTCCCGGGCGGGCTGGAGCCGGTGGTGGATCAGATCCATGAGTACGGTATGAAAGCAGGGCTGTGGCTGTCTCCTTTTGTATGTGAGAAAAATTCCGGATGTTATCAGAAGCATAAGGACTGGCTGGTTCGTGATGAAAATGGCTGTCCTGTGTGTGGTGGCAGTAACTGGAGTACCTTTTATGCCTTAAATCTGGAGCTGTCACAGGTGCAGGATTATTTGAGAGAGGTATTTCATCAGGTTCTGGATGTGTGGGGCTTTGATCTGGTGAAGCTTGATTTTCTTTATGGGGCGTGTATGCAGCCGACATCGTATAAAACGAGAGGGCAGCTTATGTGTGAAGCTATGGACTTCCTGCGGGAGCTTGTGGGAGACAAGCTGATCCTTGGCTGCGGTGTCCCGCTGGGACCGGCATTTGGCAAGGTGGATTACTGCCGGATCGGTCCGGATGTGGGGCTCGACTGGGATGGTTCCCCGAAGGAAAAACTTCTTCACAGAGAGCGTATTTCCACCAAAAACACCATCGGTAATACGATCTACCGCAGGCAGTTAAACGGGCGGGCATTCTGGAACGATCCGGATGTTTATCTGCTGCGGGATGACAATATTAAGCTGTCAGCGAAGCAGAAAGCATTGCTGGCACAGGTAAACGGACTGTTTGGAGGACTGCTTTTTACATCAGATGATGTGGGAAGCTATGACGAAGAAAAGCGGGAATTGCAGCAGAGCCTGACAGGCCTTCATGGGGCAGCACGGAGTGTGGAACGAAAAGGCAGATATACCATTGTCCGATATCAGGGACAGGATGGGGAGAAGGAATTAAAGGTGAAATTATAGATAACTCAAATTTGAGTAAATCATTGAAAAACGCTATAAATGGGGGTAGCAGTATGGGATATATCATGGCTTTGGATGCAGGAACCACAAGCAATCGCTGCATTTTATTTAATGAAAAGGGAAAGATCGTCTCTGTGGCGCAGAAGGAATTTACGCAGATATTTCCACAACCCGGCTGGGTAGAGCAGGACGCCAGTGAGATCTGGTCCACGCAGCTTGGCGTGGCAGTGGAGGCGATGTCCAAGATCGGTGCTGCGGCGCAGGATATTCAGGCAATCGGGATTGCCAATCAGAGGGAGACGACCATCGTCTGGGACAAAGAAACAGGGGAACCGGTTTATCATGCTATTGTCTGGCAGTGCCGCAGAACGTCGGAATACTGCGATCAGTTGAAAGAAGAAGGTCTCACGGATATGATCCGTCAGAAAACCGGTCTTGTGATCGATGCCTATTTCTCTGCCACGAAGCTCAAATGGATTTTGGATCATGTGCCGGGAGCCAGAGAACGGGCACAAAAGGGAGAACTGCTTTTTGGGACGGTAGACACCTGGCTGATCTGGAAGCTGACAAAGGGAAAGGTTCATGCGACAGATTATTCCAATGCGTCCCGGACCATGATGTACAATATCAATGATCTGTGCTGGGATCAGGAAATACTACAACGTCTTGATATTCCGGCATGTATGCTGCCGGAGGTTCGTCCCTCCAGTGGTCTGTACGGAAAAACGGACACATCCTTTCTGGGAGGGG
>CAKRHL010000180.1 GCA_934338765.1 uncultured Lachnospiraceae bacterium
CCAAGAAGCTGGTGGGATATGTTCCCATGAAGAATCTCGCTGTGATGAGCGGTGATATGGATTCTGAGGTATATGGAACAGCATATCCTTCTGCTGTGCTAGTCCGGAGCAGAGCTGTTCGAAGCGGAGGCCTTATGAGGGTAAACGGTGCAGCCGTACGTTTATCCAAGAATAAAAAGGTCCGGATCCTTTCAGAATCAACAATGTATGGTGTAAAGTATTATAAAGTATCTTTTACCTATAGTGGAGAGAAAACAGAAGGATATGTGCCTGCAGACTCTATCAGGGCAGACTATCAGTCGGCAATGCCGGGCGTGATCTCGACCTCAAGACAGGTAACATTAAGGAAAACAGCAGGTGCAACAGAGATTGTGAAGGCAGAAGGTAATCCGATCATCATGAAAAACGGAACAGAGATTCTGATGCTTTCCGAGAAGATTGCTTCCGGTGTGAAGTATATTTGTGTAGATGTTACATACAACAAGAAGGTCTATCGAGGGTATGTGGCTGCCAATCTGGTTCGTTTCAAGACAGTTCCTGTAGAGGATGTAGTCAACGGCGAGCAGGAAAATCTTTTTGTGGAAAAGACAACTCCGGCGCCGACAAAGACACCGGAAAGTACAGCAGCGCCATCTTCGAACGGGGCAGATAATAATACAGGAAGCACAGCGCTTCTTACTGACAAAGAGTTTAAACAGGAAATGATCAGGCAGGGCTTCCCAAGCAGCTATATCGAGGCATTGCAGGCTTTGCATGAGAAGTATCCAAAGTGGACATTTAAAGCTTATCAGACGGGAATTGACTGGTCTACAGCAGTAGATAATGAAGGAAAAGTAGGACTCAACCTGATCTCCAATAGCAGATCCGGCGATTGGAAATCACAGGAAGAGGGAGCATATAATGCAGCTACGGGAACCTATATACCGTTTGATGGTTCAAGCTGGGTGACAGCTTCTGAGAAAGCAGTACGTTACTATATGGATCCGCGAAATTTCCTGACGGAAAGCGGTATATTCCAGTTTGAGAGTCTGGAATACCAGAAGGGTATCCAGGATCAGAACGGTGTAGAAAATGTATTAAAGAATACGCCGATGTATAAAGCATCCTATGAGTATACTGACGATACCGGAAAGTCAGTAACAACGACATATTCCAATACATTTATGGATGCAGCGGCCCTTTCCGGTGTAAGTCCGTATCATCTGGCATCCCGGGTGAAGCAGGAGGTTGTAACAGGCCCGACAAGCATGAGCTCTTCTGTATCAGGTACGGTGAAGGGCTATGAGGGCATTTACAATTTCTATAATATTGGTGCCAATAATAGTACAAAAGCCGGTGGCGCTGTAGCAAACGGTCTTGCATGGGCCAATAAGGATACAACATACATGCGTCCTTGGACCACACAGTATAAGGCAATTGTTGGTGGTGCGCAGTATTTGGGAAGCAATTACATCAATATTGGACAAAATACATTATATCTGCAGAAGTTTAATGTGACAGCAAACAATACATATAACCATCAGTATATGTCAAATATTGAGGCTCCGTGGAGCGAGGCGTTAAAGACGGCAGAGGCATATGGAACAGATAAGGCAGATATGAGTCTTGTATTTTCAATCCCTGTATATTCCGGCATGCCATCCGTAGTATGTCCGAGTCCATCCGGGGAAGCACAGCAGGAGTTAAAGACGGTTAGTACCAATAATTATCTCAAGTCTTTGTCCGTTAAAGGCTATTCCTTTCAGTCACCGTTTAAATCGGGAGATGACGGACATGAGACATACAGCCTGAAGGTAAAAAAGAGTGTCAGTTCGATCCGTATTAATGCCAGGCCTGTCAGCACAACCGCGAAGGTATCAGGAAACGGGAAAAAGAAGCTTGCCGCAAAAGTAAAAACAAAAACATATGTTGTGAAGGTGAAAGCGGAAAGTGGAGATGTCAGAAAATATAAGATAAAGGTAAATCGTAAAAAATAAATTTGATCTCTATAAATGGGAATGATAAGGAGTGCAGCGATGAAGGGCAGATTCAGAAAATATTGTTTTATGTTGTTTCTGGTATTTGCCTGCAGCTGCTTTCAGAAACAGGACAGCCGGGCTGCTGTTGCACAGATTACGATTCAAAAGTCACAGCAGGACATTGTCAAAGGCGACACATTTTATGTGATAGTTACCATAACTTCTGATGAAGAGATAAATGGTTTTGAGGGATATTTCTCTTATAATCAGAATGTCATGCAGTTTGTCACCGGAGGAAGCGTTGCCAGTGGCAATGATGATGAAATACACATCAAGGATCTGGAAAGAGAGATGGGAACCCGGAAGATAAAATATTCTCTGCAGTTCCGTGCCAGAAAAGCAGGGACAAGCTCTGTGGCACTGAAACGATACCGCCAGATAAAAAAGGCGGAGGAAGATACAAAACTGTCTGTAGGGTCAGCTTCTTTGGAGATTGAAGTAATATCTTCAAAAGAGTATCAGGCCAAAATACAAAGGCAGGAAAGACAACAGGGGCTTCAACAGACACAAGAGAGACCGGAGGAGGAACCGGTGGAGTCTCCTGTGGCTTCTATGCCGGCAGGGGATGTGGCGGGTCACACCTCAGATATGAAAGCACACGACGATGCTGCTGACGGAGACAATACTTTTCAAATGGAGGATGTAACGTCGGAAAAGACAGAGTTTCAGGAGAAACCGAAGGGATTGAACAGGAAGATATATCTGATCATCCTTTCACTCGCTGTCATAGGCTTTGTGATCGTTGTGTCATTACTTGTCAATGCTTTAAAAGAGGCAGAGGCTGAAGAGCCGGAGGAAACAGAAGGGACAGAAGCTATGGAGAGAACGGATCAGAATATCATTCCGGAGGCTTGGGATGATCCGGATCCGGCAGGCCGGGAGAAAAGATTAGACGAGATAGAAAAGCGGCTGGAGGAAAAACGCCGCTGGCTGAGAAAAGAGTAATGGAGGACTTAAAAGGATGCGAAATCGTTTTACAAAAAAGGCTCAGAAGGTGCTGAATGACGCACAGGAGATAGCAAAAGAGCTGGGGCACAATTATGTTGGCACAGAGCATCTTCTGGTGGCACTGATCCGTGATTCGGGAGTGGCATCAGAGGTACTTCGTGCCAATGGTGTCGAGGAGCAGAAGATATTAGATCTGATCGATGAAACAATTTCAAGTGAATCAGGAGTTTTAGTGGCGGATGAGGGGCGTTTCACTCCAAGGACGCAAAAGATCTTAAATGCGGCCGGAGAAGAGGCAGACAGGCTTGGAATTTCAGAAGCAGGTACAGAGCATCTGTTGATCGCTTTGCTGAAAGAGACAGATTGTATTGCAGTACGTCTGCTCAACACAAAAGGGATCAATGTACAGAAGCTGTATGTTGATGCATTGACGGCATCCGGCCAGGATATGAATACGGCCAAGAATGAATATATGAAGCAGAAAAGCCGTAAAAACAAATCAGCAACACCGGTATTAGACCAATACAGCAGAGATCTGACGGCATTAGCAGGAGAGGGAAAACTTGATCCGGTGATCGGAAGGGAACGGGAGATTGAACGTATTATCCAGATCCTCAGCCGACGTACCAAAAACAACCCATGTCTGATCGGAGAACCGGGCGTTGGTAAAACGGCTGTAGTAGAGGGACTTGCCCAGAAGATCATATCGGAGGACATTCCGGAGCTTCTGTCAGGAAAGAGAGTACTCACTTTGGATCTGTCAGGGATGGTGGCCGGTTCCAAGTATCGTGGTGAATTTGAGGAACGGATCAAGAGATCCCTCAAGGAAGTTATGCAGAGCGGTAATATTCTGTTGTTTATTGATGAGATCCATACGATCATCGGGGCGGGTGGAGCCGAGGGGGCCATTGATGCGGCCAACATTTTGAAACCGTCTCTGGCCAGAGGAGAGATCCAGTTGATCGGAGCTACCACCAGAGAAGAATATCGCAAATATATTGAGAAGGATGCAGCACTGGAACGTCGTTTTCAGTCGGTTGTTGTGGAGGAACCTACGGAGGAGGAGTCCATTGAGATCCTGCGGGGACTTGCGCCAAGATATGAGGAGCATCATCATGTAAAGATCACAGAGGGAGCGATCACAGGAGCTGTCAGGCTTGCAACGAGATATGTCAATGACCGTTTTCTGCCGGATAAGGCAATTGATGCGATTGACGAGGCGTGCGCCAGAGCCGGCCTCAAGCGGTATATGATCTCGCCGGAGCTTCGTGGTCTGGAGGAGGAGCAGGTACAGCTGGAGAAGGATAAGGAGCAGGCCATCCGGGACAAGGATTATGCCCATGCGGGAGAGATCAAAAGGCAGCAGGAGACATTGGAGCAGAAGATCACAAGGATCCGAAAGGCACAGGAAAAGCATAAGGATGCACAGGAGCTTTGTGTAACGGAAAATGAGATCGCAGCAGTGATCGCAGACTGGACCAAGATTCCGGTGCAGCAGCTGCAGGAAGAGGAGATGGAACGGCTGAGGCATCTGGAGGACATCCTTCATGAGAGAGTCGTTGGTCAGGAGGAAGCGGTAACAGCAGTTTCCAAGGCCGTCAGGAGAGGACGTGTGGGTCTGAAGGATCCCAAACGTCCAATCGGTTCCTTTTTATTCCTGGGACCAACCGGTGTGGGAAAGACCGAGCTTTCCAAGGCTCTGGCCGAAGCTGTCTTTGGCAAGGAAAATGATATTATCCGTGTTGATATGTCAGAATATATGGAGAAGCACAGTGTGTCCAAGATGATCGGATCACCGCCCGGATATGTGGGATATGAGGATGGAGGACAGTTAAGTGAAAAAGTACGCCGTCATCCGTATTCCGTGATCCTGTTTGATGAGATTGAGAAGGCTCACACGGACGTGTTCAATATTCTCCTGCAGATTCTGGAGGATGGTCATGTTACCGATGCACAGGGACGTAAGGTCAGCTTCAAAAAT
>CAKRHL010000181.1 GCA_934338765.1 uncultured Lachnospiraceae bacterium
ATGCAATTCGTGTCCGCACAGGAGATGAGGGTGTAGACGCACTCTAAGCGCAGGATCGGAGGTACTTATGGAGGAAAAAAAATTGGGGGTCAGAAATGTGGTGTCTGTCTCCGTGGGGTTAGTTATCGCAACAAGCTGTCTGGTATCTTTGGGACAGGGTGCCGGTAATATTGGCGTTGTTTTTATCTTTGCTATGATCATTGCCTGTATGCTGAATATGATCTCTATCGCTTCGATGTCTGAGCTCAACGCCCTGATGCCCAATACTACGGGTGGTCTGGCACAATATACGCTCACCAGCCTTGGACCTGTGCCAACGATGGTTTCTATGGTTGGTGGATATATTCTTTGTAACGTACTTTCCGCCGGCGTCGAGGCTTCGATCTTTTCCTATGCGATGGGGGAGATCCTTCATCTGCCTATATCCAATTTTTGGTACACCTTCCTCATTACGGTCATTTTGCTGATCGCCAATCTGAAGGGTGTCGATATGTTTGCAAAGATACAGGATCTGGTAGCTTATCTGCTCCTTGGATCGATGCTTTTTATGGGGCTGATCGGTGCGTTTGGCATAGGAACCGGCGTAAAAGTGGATCAGCCATATTATATGACCACCAATCCTGCGGACATCATTCCAATGATTGCTGTGGCATTCTGGCTTTTTATCGGAGCCGAATACGCTATTCCTATTTCCAAGGATGTTAAAAATGCAAAACGCAATGTGCCTCTGGGAATGTTTATCGGTCTCGCCATCATGTGTGCCGTACAGTCTGTGATGATCTTTGGCTTTCACAATTATACGCCATGGAAAGAACTTACCGAATCACCGGCACCTCATCTTCTCTATGGCATGAATCTGCTTGGCACACCCGGAAAGCTGTGGATGACGCTGGTTGCCGCCCTTGCTGTGGTCAGCACCCAGAATTCCAGTGTGCAGGGGCTTGCCAATATCTGTCAGGGTATGGCAAAAATGAATATGATGCCACAGTTTTTTGCAAAGACAAACAAAAACAATGTCCCATATATCGGCGTGTGGTTTGTCAGTCTGTTGATCCTGTTCTTTGGATATATCAGTAATGATTCCTCCAAGCTGATCAGCTTTCTGATCCTCGTAGGCTCTGTTTTCTGGATGGTTTCCTACATCTTTGCTCATATTGATGTGCTGGTGCTGCGCCACCGCCTGCCAAAAGCTCCCCGCACCTTCAAGGTTCCTTTTGGTCCGGTTCTTCCGCTGATCGGTATTGCCGGCACCGTTTATATGATCGTGAATATTTCCACCGATCCTACGGAACGTCTGATGATCTGGCTTGTGACCGGCATCACCTTTTTAGTGTTATTCATTTATTCCGTTATCTGGATCAAATTCAAAATGAAGATCCCGGTATTTAAAAGCGTTCCTCTGGAAAAGGTAATGGCCATGGAAAATGAAATGTATTATATTATCCGAAAAAGAAGAAACCTGTGCCGGTAATGAGCGGCACAGGTTTTTTCAATATTCTCTTCTTACATAATACTCCCCAGCCAGTAGATCACTCCTACAACCCAGCTGCAGAATATCCCGTACAAGATCACCGGTCCGGCAATCGTAAAGATCTTGCATCCAATACCAAAGACCTGTCCCTCCGCCTGGAATTCAATCGCCGGAGATACCACCGAATTGGCAAATCCTGTGATCGGAACTATGCTTCCGGCTCCGCCAAACTGCCCGAGCTTCTGATAAATATTAAGACCGGTCAAAATGATACTCAGAAGAATTAATGATAATGTCGTATAAAGTCCCGCCAGCTCTTTATCATTTCCAAGATACTGATAAAAGCTGTTAAAACCCTCCCCCAGCAGACAGATTGCGCCTCCTACCAGAAACGCTTTTGCGCAGTTTAAGAAACGATTACTTTTCGGTGTGATGTTACTGACATATTCATTATATTTTTCCTTCTGTTTTTCACTGTCCTTTTCCTGTAGAACCTCCTCGATCCGGGGATTGTTATTTTGATTCATATGTTCCTCCATTCTGTCCCGTTTTATGGACACCAATATTTTTTATAACGATATTTCTCATTCCATAGACTAACGCATCATCCGAAAATACAACTGATAAAAACAAGCCACTGCTTTTCCCAGTGCCATTGCCAGTATCACAAAGGGCAGCCCTGTGGCAAGCTTCACTCTCTGTACCAGCACCGGGATCACCTTTAAGGTCTCTGCCAGTGCCATTGCCAGACAGCCCACAAAGATTCCGGTAAATAATCCAAACACTGCCAGCATCGCACTTCCAAAAGGAATTGATATTTTAAAGACGGTTATGACCGCTCCCGCCAGACCTCCCCAGAAAATGCAGTTTTCCAGATGATACACCCGGTTCGCCATATGAAGCCTGCTTGCCAGTCTTGGCAGCATCTCTAATATGGAAATAAATGCAAATACACCTCCGGCAACACTGACACCTCCGGCAAATCCGATCACTCCCAACAGAGCCTGTTTCCAGATCATGAGATCTCCTTTCCTTCTCTTGATGCATTTTTGATAATGGCATTATTCATTTCCTGCTCATAACTCCTCATTTCCAGATGAAGCGGTGTCGGATCATCCCGTTCATTCCGGGCAGAAAAGTGATTATAAAAGCCCAGGATCCCTATGGCGATCCCAACGCAATAGGTAATCTCCATAATACTTCCCTTGGTCTGCTCCGTTCCCATGACCAGCTTATAAAACAAAGAAAATACATCTCCCACACTGACATCCGTATTAAACGTCATGATCGTAAAGCCCGCACCAAAAAATATGACCAGACTCACCAGTACTGCCTTGCAGATCTCCATAAATTTTGACGGCTTCGGTGTGTCCTTAAACTCTACAATAAAATCCGTCTCACCGACATTGACCACCTGCAGCTCCGGCCGCTGTTTCTGCAGCATGGCGATCACCTTCATGGCAGAAAAAACTAGCTTCTGTTCTTTTTCCTGCTGAAATGTATAAAGCACTATCTTTCCAATTTCTTTCTGCAGCGTATTGTCCGCAGTAAAAATCTCCGCCACATCCTCAAGCAGAACCTTTTTGTGGGATACCTGACTATTCTGTTCCAGTTTTAAGTAAATAATATCGGATTTCATTGTCAACCCCCTCCTGCTCTACAAATTTGCCGTTGGCATAGGTTGTTTTCGCATTACGCATGATTGCAATATAACAAACAGTGCTCAAGGTCATCACACCGATCACCAATACATAAAACCACATTTTTTTCTTCTTCATGGTGTATTTTCCCCTTTCTCTTTTCAGTAAATTGTTCCCCGGGGATGGAAATTTTATACATCTCCGATTTATAAAATAATGAATTTATAAATCAGCACAAAAAGCATTGACATACGTGTCAATACGTATTATATTTTTAAAAAGGAGGTACACCATATGCCAATGACTCCCCGAGAGCTGATTAGGCTTCTTCAAAAAAATAATTTTGACATCGTAAGCCAAAACGGTTCTCATGTTAAACTAAAAAATGCATTTACAAACAAACAAGTAATTGTGCCTTTTCACGCAAAAGAATTAAAAAAAGGCACAGAACAGGGAATCTTAAAACAAGCTGGTCTCAAATGATCAACACAAACCATAAGGAGGTATTCACATGGCTGATCTATTTTATCCTGCTATTTTTAACGTTGCTGAGGAAGGGGGCTTTTTTGTTACTTTCCCAGACTTTCCGGAATGTTTTACCGAAGGAGATGATATGGACCAATCCTATCAAATGTCTGTTGATGCACTCGGACTCGCTATTACCAGCCGCCTTGAAAACAATGAACCATTACCGGTTCCAACCGACTTTTCTGCCCTGATTTTAGATCAACAACAACGTGCTGTTATTATTAACTTTGATTTTCAAGCCTATCAGCGCAGGCACAGTTCAAAATCTGTCAAAAAAACATTGACGATTCCAGAATGGCTCAACGAAGAAGCATTAGAAAGAGGCCTTAATTTTTCCAAACTTCTTCAGGAAGCACTTCTTCAAAAAATTAATAATAACTAATGTCGTGATGCAAGCCTCAACGATACAATTAATTAAGCAGGCAATTCTCCACCATACTATTTCACCTCCTGCCTCAGCCGTAACAATATCTTTTTCTCGAGGCGGCTGACCTGCACCTGACTGATCCCAAGCTCTGCTGCCACCTGTGTCTGGGTCTTGTCCTCATAATACCGCAGTGTGATGAGTCTGCGTTCCTTCTCTTCCAGTGTGCCCAGGAGCTGCTCCAGGAGGAGATGATTTATCACCTTTTCTTTTTCCGCATCCACGCCGGAGTCAGCTTCTCCGGTGTTCCCCCGCACCACCGCGGTTCGGGATACATAACCGACACTGGCATTTTCACCTGCCACCACCTGATCGATCAGACAAATCTCCTTGCCCTCCGGCTGATATACCGGCCGGTATATGGAGTCCACGTCCCGGTTCGCCTCGATTGCCACCGCGATCTCTTCCGGCTCCAGCTCTGTTGCCGCCGCAATCTCATCCACCGTTGCCTGACGCCCCAGCTCCTGTCCCAGCCGCTGTGCTGCCAGTTTTACTTTCCAGCCGTTTTCTTTCATGGTCCGGCTGATCTTGATCATCCCGTCATCCCGTATAAACCGCTTGATCTCCCCCATGATCATGGGCACTGCATATGTACTAAATTTTACGTCAAATTCCAGATTAAAATGATCGATTGCTTTGATCAGCCCGATACAGCCTATCTGAAACAGATCCTCCGGATCGTATCCTCGTCCATTAAATCGTTTCACAATATTCCAGACCAGACCTACATTGTCCTCCACCATCCGGTCTCTCGCCTGACGGTCGCCGGCGCGGGCTTTTTTTAATAATTCCATCGCATCCATTTGATCCCCTCCACGCCAACTCTCATGCTCTGTCTCCTATATGCTTGCTCAGCTTGACGCGGGT
>CAKRHL010000182.1 GCA_934338765.1 uncultured Lachnospiraceae bacterium
GCATAGACTGCCACGTTCCCCCTCTGTCCAAGATGCTTCCGGTTTCTTTTCAGACGGTTCATCAGGCTTACATTGGACCATACAAAAAACAAAAGAACAATTCCGGCAATGCTGATCCAGCCTGCAATGCTGATCCGTTTCCACGGCAGCCCCTTCAGCTTCGCACCCCAGGAAGATTTTGTATGTTTCCCCGAATACAGAATCTTCACCGGTTCCATGTTTTTTGAATTCCCAGTGATCAAAACCTCTCCCTTGCCGGTATGGTTGTTTTTCGCAGCCGGTTTTACAGCAACGCTTTTGCCATTCCCCATCAAAGCTTTCCCGGTATCCGCAGCCTTTTCCACGGAAGCCTTTGTTTTCTCTGCCTCCGATGCTTTCCAGGAAGACACGGCATCCGATACCATCGTGCCAACGCCAAAAGGCATCGGAATGATATTGACCGGCACCAGAAAACGCAGAGCCGCCACCAGCCACAACGCATAAACCGCTGCATAACAGATCTTCCCGGTGAACACCCTGCGGATTCCCAGGATCATTAATACAAAAAGAGATGACTCCAGCATCCATAACCCAAACTCTGCCATTCTCTCGCCTTATCCTTTCCACTCACATTACTTTTTTTTCTTCTGCTTTTTCTGTGTCTTTTTTTCTGCCGCTTTCAAGATTTCCTGAAGCTCCTGAATATCCTCTGCCGACAGATCATCCTGACGGACAAGGGCACTCATCATCATCCCCACACTGCCGTCATAAATGCGCTGCAGGAAGTCTCTGGTCTCCTGTACAACCACATCCTGCTTGTCCACCTTCGGAAAGAAATATTTCGTCTTTCCATTCTCCTCATAGCTGATCAGTCCCTTTTCTGTCATGCGCCGTACCATAGTCGCACTTGTACTTTTGCTCCATCCGGCACTTTCCTTTAAAAGAGGAACAAGCTGCATCAGAGATAATGGATTCTGCTCCCAGAGGCAGTTCATAACGTACCATTCACTGTTCGTTACTTTTACTTCTTCTTTCACGTTCTTAACCAAACCTTTCTATATAGCTCTACATTGTCAACCACATTCTATATTATACAGTTTAAGATGTCAACCACTTTCCTTTATTTTTCTGTTTCCATTATAATTTGGGAATTGATCGCCACCCGGATGCTCTTTTTTAAATTTTATCAAAAATATGGTTGACAACTTAAACCGAAAAATGTATAGTTTGGTTTACAAAGTAAAACGCCAGGAGGTTGACACATTATGACACATACAACAGAAATTACCAGACAGCATCTGCCAAAGAAGAAAGGACTTGATATTTTAAAGGGGATTGCGATCCTTGGGATCTTCTTCTACCATCTGATCCCATCCATATTCCCCGGCGGTTTTCTCGGTGTCCCCCTGTTTTTTGTTCTTTCCGGATACCTGATGTATACCACTTCCATATCTTATCTGGATGCAGATACCTTTCCGGCTCTGGATTACTATAAAAAACGGATCTCCCGTCTGATACCGCCTCTGTTTCTGATGGTGATGGTCACCTGCTGTGTGATGACCCTGGTCCACAGCCGTCAGATGATCGGGATCCGGGAGCAGATCTTAAGTATCTTCCTGGGATATAACAACTGGTGGCAGATCACACAGGATGCCTCCTATTTTTCCCGGCTCACCGGTGCCTCTCCCTTTACCCATCTGTGGTTTCTGGGAGTGGAAATGCAGTTTTATCTGCTCTGGCCTCTTCTGTTCTTTTTATATAAGAAGTGCTATCACCGGCTTGGTGGAAAAAGAGCCTGCTTTTTCTTTCTGGTACCTGCGCTTCTTTCCCTGACTGCTATGATCTGTCTCTATCATCCGGGGACTGACCCCTCCCGTGTTTATTACGGAACAGATACCATGGGTTTTACGCTGTGTCTCGGCATGTTTCTCGGAGCACTGCGTCATAATTATCCCATTTTATGTACACCGGCGGACAGGAAACGACAGCTCCCTGTCTTTGCCGGAATGCTTGGGATCACACTGGTATTGTTTCTGATCATAAAAGGCAGTAATGCTTTTCTGTATCTGGGAGGCATGTTTGTGATCAGCGTGTTTTTTGCCATAATGATCCTCTTTACAGAAAACCAGAAGACACTACCCCAGGAGCTTCCCCTTGCCGGACAGGCTGCCTTTCTCGGCAAATACAGCTACACTATCTATTTATGGCATTATCCGGTCATTGTTTTACTCCTGACCGCTTTACATTAACAATCAATAATCAAATAATCATAAGAAAGGACTGTAACATTATCATGAAAAAGAAAAACAACCGCTTTATGAACACCTTAAAATCCTTTGGCTCTGCTCTGCTGGTCATTGTCATTCTGATCGCTTCCTACGGCATCTATCATGCTCCCACATCAGATGCATCCCAGTTAAAAGCAGAACTTGAACAAAATGAACGGGAGCTTGCTAGAGAAGAAGCCACTCCTGCCAATTCTCCGGAAGACACGCCCGTTGGCACAGCCGCTGCCACCCGGGCTGCCGCAGCCGGAGTTCCCGACGTTTCCCAGTCCTCCCTCTCCGTTATCGGAGACTCCGTCTTTCTCGGAGCCGCCCCTGCCTTCAAAAAGCTGTACAAAAATGCCGTCATTGACGCCAAAGTATCCCGCCAGGTGGTTCAGGCTCTGGACATCGTCAAGAGTATGGATAAAAAAGGAAAACTGGGAGACACCGTCATCATTGCTCTGGGAACCAACGGCAATTTTAACTCTGCCACAGGCCAGAAACTGATCGACTATCTCGGACCGGACCGCACCATCTACTGGATCGATGCCTATGGCCGGGATCTGCCGGGCACAAAAGACGTTAACAATACGATCCGCCGGGTGGCAAAGGCAAATAATAATGTCCACGTCATTGCCTGGTCAAAGGAGGGACCAAAGCATCCGGACTGGTTTTATCAGGATGGAATCCATCTGAACATCACCGGTCAGAAAAAGTTTGCAAAGTTTGTCCGGAAAAATATGATCACGGAATAAAACGATCCCTTGCTGTTATCATTTTAATTTTTAATGAAAGTAATGCTTTTTATGACAAAGCGCCAACGAGCTAAGCACCGTTACCGCACTCAGTCCAACTACCGCCGGATAGCCATATTTCCAATGAAGCTCCGGCATATCCGCAAAGTTCATGCCATACCATCCGGCGATCAGGGTCAGTGGAAGAAATATTGCGGTAACAATGGTCAGAGATTTCATGATCTTATTCTGGCGGATCTCAATCTGCGCCTGATATACCTCCCGGACCTGGGTGGAATATTCCCGGAGCATCCCGGCTTCCTGATGAAGCCGTCCGATCTTTTCCCGCAACAGACGGATTCCCGCCAGATCTTCTCCGTTAAAGATACCAAGATCATTTTTCTGCAGAACATCCGTCACATCCTGAAGCTGCAGATAATAATGGGAATACCGGAGGATTTCCTTCCGGCACCGGATAAGCTTCTGATCAAACCGGCTGATATTACCGGACAGCACCTCATCCTCCAGATGAGTCAGACGCACCTCCAGACCCGAAAGCTTCTCCAGATCGTCCTTAAGCAAAAGCTCCATAAACTCCACCCACACATATCCTGTGCCACCCCTCTTCTGAAATGTTTTTTTCAAACGGCACAGGATATTTTTTGCCATTTCTCCCTCTTCGATCAGATATAAATGGTCCGGAGCAAGCACAAAAGTAAACTGTCCTCTCTCCTTTTCCGTAACAGGTGAAAGATACGTTCCATATAAAAAGTGCAGATGTACCTCCGCCTTACAGAAATGAACTTGGGAAGAGGCGGCAACTGCCGGATAACCCAGAGACTGCAAAAAGACATTTTTCATCGCTTCTTTCCCACAGAGTACTGCCAAAGCGGCTTCTGTCCTCTCTCCACTTTCATGCTTTATTTCCTTTTCCGAGGAAAACTCTATGAGTCCGTCTTCTATATTATAATAACAGGCCATTTACTATCTGCCTCCTTTCGATATCCCGTCATCCGGCACATATTCTTTGCCGGTTACTTTATCTACATCAATACAGAAAGATTTTACCCGCTTTCCCGCAAAAATATCCTGCCCGCTCCCTGAATTGCCATTTCTGAAAATTCCTATCAGATTACAGGGAGATTTACTGCAAATTTGCCCGAAAAGCGTATTGATTTTCATAAATTTATATGTTATTCTGAAGAAGAGTGGCTTAAACAGGTCACTTTCCGAAACAGTTTCATCATTTCCGCTATTGCAGAAAATCTGTATCCACAGAGGTGTTCCGCTCCTGCCGGAAATGGTTAATCCGTACAAATTTAAAGAAAAGAGGTTAAGAAACATGGCACAAATTGATTTAAGCAAGTATGGCATTACCGGAACTACTGAGATTGTTTACAACCCTTCTTATGAGGTACTTTTTGAAGAAGAGACAAAGCCGGAGCTGACAGGCTATGAAAAAGGCAAGGTTAGTGAGCTTGGTGCAGTGAACGTTATGACAGGTATCTACACCGGTCGTTCTCCTAAAGACAAATTCATCGTTATGGATGAGAATTCTAAGGACACTGTATGGTGGACTTCCGATGAGTACAAAAATGATAACCATCCTGCTTCTCAGGAAGCTTGGAATTCAGTAAAAGAGCTGGCAATCAAAGAGCTTTCAAACAAGAAGCTGTATGTTGTTGATGCTTTCTGTGGTGCAAACAAGGATACCCGTATGGCAATCCGTTTCATCGTAGAGGTAGCTTGGCAGGCACATTTCGTAACAAACATGTTCATCAAGCCAACCGCTGAGGAGCTTGAGAACTTTGAGCCAGATTTCGTTGTTTACAATGCTTCTAAGGCTAAGGTAGCAAACTACAAGGAGTTAGGTCTTAACTCTGAGACAGCTGTTATGTTCAACATCAC
>CAKRHL010000183.1 GCA_934338765.1 uncultured Lachnospiraceae bacterium
TGACACAACAGCCTGATGGTTATATTGGTACTTATTATACAATTAATGGACTTGAAAAGCGATGGACAAACATAATGAGGCATCATGAACTGTATTGTGCAGGTCATATGTTGGAAGCAGCCGTGGCATATTATGAAGTCACAGGAAAGAGAAAGCTTCTGGATGCGATGATCCGGTTTGTGGATTATATTGATACGGTTTTTGGACCAGAGGAAGGGAAAATACATGCTTATCCAGGACATGAAGTAATTGAGATGGCTTTGATGCGCTTATATCGGATTACTCAGGATGAAAAACATCTTCGCCTTGCAAAATATTTTATTGATGAAAGAGGAAAACAGCCTTGTTATTTTGAAGGAGAAATTGCAAGATATGGCAATGTCTATCCATGGGCAGACAGCTACTTTCAGTTTAACTATTATCAAGCAGGAGCGCCGGTAAGAGAAATGAAGGATGCTGTAGGGCATGCGGTCAGAGCAGTGTATTTGTATTCTGGTATGGCAGATGTGGCAAGAGAAACCGGAGATGATAGCTTGTATGAGGCATGTGTTGCCATGTGGAATAGTATTGTGAAACGTAGAATGTATATTACTGGTGCAATAGGCTCTTCTGAGTATGGTGAGGCATTTACGATTGATTATGATTTGCCGGGAGATTTGGTATATGGCGAAACCTGTGCTTCAGTGGGAATGGTGTTTTTTGCTCAGAGAATGTTAAAGATGGAACCAAAAGGTGAATATGCAGATATTATGGAACGCCTGTTGTATAATGGTACAATCAGCGGAATGGCATTGGATGGTAAAAGCTTTTTCTATGTAAATCCTTTAGAGGTTTATCCAGAGAAGGATGAACAGGTTCAGGCATTTCGACATGTGAAGGTACAAAGACAGAAATGGTTTGCTTGTGCCTGCTGTCCACCAAATCTGGCAAGACTGGTGGAGTCCATTGATAGTTATATTTATACGCAGAGAGAAAATCTCCTTTTTGTAAATCTTTTTGTTGGGAATCAAGCAAAGGTTTTTGAAAATGAAAAAGAGGTTAGTATTTGCATGGAAACGAAGTATCCTTGGCAAGAGACAGTAAAACTCTCTATTTCCTGTCAAAGAAAGGATAGCTGGGAGATAGCAATTCGTATTCCAGGATGGTGTAAAGCGTATAATCTCACTGTGGATGGTAAATCTGCAGAGTATGAGGTAAAAGCTGGATATGCCTATTTAAAACAGTGCTGGAATGGCGAGCATATCATCGAATTGAAGCTTGAAATGCCAGCACATACGATGAGGGCCTGCCCTAAGGTACGTGACATGATCGGAAAACTTACTGTAATGAGGGGACCTGTTGTTTATTGTCTGGAGCAGGATGATAACGGAAATGAACTTCATACCATTGAAATGGCAAAGGATGCAAAATTAGAAACAGAGTATTGTAAAGATATACTAGGAGGAATTGTGAGGGTACATGCAAAGGGCAGAAAAGTAATATGTCAGGAAGAAGAAAACCTGTATTCTGATGATGTAAATGTAGAATATGAAGAAAGAAATTTAATTTGGATACCTTATTATGCATGGGCAAATCGCCATAAAGGAGAAATGACGGTCTGGATTAGGCAAAGCAGATAACCTCCCAATATCACAAAAATACCGCTTCACCATCAAAACAGATGGTTTGAAGCGGTATTTTTAGATGTGTATCACTCGTTATAATGGATGTATGGAGAATTACTCTGCCTCTGCAATCTTCCTGGCCACATACACACCGCTTGCGGATGCATGGGACAGGGAGTGGGTCACGCCACTGCAGTCGCCGATGATGTAAAGACCTTTGTAGCGGGTCTCCAGATTCTCATCGATGTCAACTTCCATGTTGTAGAATTTGACTTCAACGCCATAGAGCAGGGTGTCGTCATTGGCAGTACCAGGAGCGATCTTATCCAGGGCATAGATCATCTCGATGATGCCGTCCAAGATACGTTTTGGAAGAACTAGGCTTAAGTCGCCAGGAGTTGCTGCCAGAGTTGGTGTTACAGTGCTCTCTTCGATACGGTTGACCGTACTGCGGCGTCCACGGATCAGGTCGCCAAAACGCTGTACGATGACACCGCCGCCCAACATATTGGAAAGACGGGCAATGCTCTCGCCGTAGCCGTTGCTGTCCTTAAAGGGCTCGGAGAAATGTTTTGCGACCAGAAGAGCAAAGTTAGTGTTCTCTGTCTGTTTCTTCGGATCCTCGTAGCTGTGGCCGTTTACGGTCACGATACCGTTGGTGTTCTCGTTTACCACGATACCGTTCGGGTTCATACAGAAGGTACGGACATTATCCTCAAATTTCTCTGTGCGGTATACGATCTTGCTCTCGTATAACTCATCGGTCAAATGGGAGAAGATCACAGCAGGAATCTCCACACGGACGCCGATATCTACACGGTTGGACTTGGTTGGGATGTCCAGTTCATTACAGATGGTTTCCATCCATTTGCTTCCGCTGCGGCCGACAGATACGATACACTGTTTGCAGTCTGCGTACTGGTCATTGCCATATAATACACGATAGCCATCGTCCAGAACTTCAATGTGGGTTACCGGAGTGTGGAAGAAGAAGTGAACCTTCTCTTTCATCTCATTATAAAGGTTTTCCAGAACCACGTAGTTAATGTCAGTTCCTAAATGACGTACAGAAGCATCCAGAAGTTTTAATTTATTCTGCATGCACAATTTTTTGAATTTGGTGCCTGCGGTAGAGAACATACGGGTCTCCTCACCGCCATGGGTCACGTTGATGTGATCCACATATTTCATTAAATCGATGGCTTCTTTTTTGCCGATATATTCGTATAAAGTTCCGCCAAAGTCATTGGTGATGTTATATTTTCCGTCAGAGAATGCACCTGCACCGCCGAAACCGTTCATGATCGCACAGGTCGGACATTTGATACAGGATTTAACTTTCACGCCATCGATCGGGCAGTGGCGTTTTTCCAGAGAGTAACCGCTCTCAAACACTGCTACCTTTAATTCCGGCTTTTTCTGCATCAGCTCATATGCGGAGAAAATACCGCCAGGGCCAGCGCCGATGATGATGACGTCAAACTGGTTATTAGAATTCATGTAGAAGCTCCCTCCATGTCTACCAAAGGCTTGGTAAATGAAATTTGTTATCATTGCCAACACATGATTCTATCATAAATAGTAAGAGGTTTCAAGGAAAAAGTTGAGCCTTTGCAAGAAAAGTATGAACCTTTGCAGGAAAAGTTGAGCCTTTACAAGAAAGTTTGGAACTGTTATGCTAAAGGAAATGCCAGTGGAGGCAGTTTTTCCGTTACTGTACACGGGTAGGCATTTTCTGAACTGAAAATGCCGTATGATACAGTGGTGGTAACAGATTTTGCCGATTTAGAATGCGAAGCATCGGCAAAATCCGTTGCTGTTTGCGCAACGCGTGAACAGTAACGCAGAGGAGTGGAATCGTAAAAAAATGCTTGCGTTTCTGTTGTACATTTGATAGCATGGAACTATGCAGGAAATCTGCCAAAATGACAAAGATCTGGATACCACCGGAAAAGGAAAGGAAAGAATATGGCAAAGAATCAGAACGTAGATCCGAACGAAGAAGAGAGAGAGGAAATGACCGTAACCCTGACTCTGGACGATGATACTGAACTGGAGTGTGCGGTTCTTACGATTTTTGAGGCGGCAGGAAGAGATTATATCGCGCTGCTTCCGCTGGATGGCGCAGAGGACGAAGAGGGCGAGGTTTATTTATACCGTTACAGCGAAGTAGACGGACAGCCTGAACTGGACAACATTCAGGATGATGATGAGTACGCGGCTGCAGCCGATGCATTTGATGAGTTCTTAGACGGACAGGAGTATGATGAACTGGTCAGTGAAGAGGATCTGGACGATCTGTAAATCGATGAATAAAAAGAAAAAAGGAGCAGCTGCCATTGGGATGGTGGCTGCTGTTACGTTTGCGGCAGGAATTTTCTATACCAGAGAAGTGAAGACCACAGAAACGGTGCAAACGACATCTGAAAAACAAACAACAGAAGAGAGAGTGGAAGAAACTGCTTCTGCAAAAAAGATTGGCATCTGCATTTACCGCTATGACGATGACTTTATGAAACTGGTCACGAAAGAACTGAAAAATAGTTTTATAGAGGATTATGGGATTGAGGCCAATGATATTTTTACATTTTATGCTGAAGAAGACCTGGAAAAACAACAGGAACAGGTTGAAAAACTCATGGAGCGGGGTGTCTGTGGATTGATTATACAGGCCGTGGAAGAAGCCAAAATTCCGGCACTGGCAGATCAGTGTGCAGAAAAACAGATCCCGGTGGTTTTTATTAACAGTGAGCCGACGGAAGAGGAAAAACAGCGTTGGAGCGAGGAAAAAATCGCTGCATCCTGGGTGGGAACCGATGGAAGACAGGCTGGCGCTTATCAGGGACAGCTGATCCTGGAATCACCGGAGCATGGAGACTTTAATGGCGATGGCATGGTGTCTTATGTGATGATCCAGGGCGATCTGGATGCGGAAGATACGAAGAACCGCACGGAATACTCGGTGAAAACTTTGACAGACCAGGGAATCCGTGTGCAGAAGCTGACGGAGGTATCTGGAAACTGGGAAGAGTCCCGTGGAAAGGAACTGACAGAGCAGGCGTTGAAACGGTATGGACGGCGGGTGGAAGTGATCATCTGCAACAATGATGCTATGGCCAATGGAGCCTCAGAAGCAATCCAAGAAGCCGGCAGAGTGGTTGGAAAAGATATCTGTCTGGTTGGTGTGGATGGTTTGAGAAGCACCGTGACGGCGGTCCGCGATGGAAAGGTGACCGGAACGGTTCTGAATGACTACCATGGAC
>CAKRHL010000184.1 GCA_934338765.1 uncultured Lachnospiraceae bacterium
GGGAATTTGGAAGCATAGAAAACGGTGATCTGGTCCAATTGGAAAAAAGTATGCAGGAGGATTATGACGGATCGCTTGGCACTCTTGCAAAAGACCCCCTGCGCAATCTCAAAAATCTCGGTATTGTTCTGGTCACTCTCGCAAGCCGTGCCGCGATCCGCGGAGGTCTCTCTCCTGAAATTTCCTTTTCTCTGAGTGATTCCTACATCCAGCAGATTGAGGAGTGCAGGGACATTGCCCTGATCACCCCTCTCGCCCACAAAGCAGAGTTCCAATATGCAGGAATGGTTCATGAGATCAAAGAGCAGCAGAAAGGCGTTTCCAAAAAACAGAAAAATCCCCGCATTAATAAATGCAAGGATTTTATCTTTTCTCATTTACATGACCGGATCACTCTGGAAGATCTGGCTGCCGAAGCAGACTGTAATCCTAACTACCTCTCCCAATTATTCAAGGAATGCGAAGGGATCAGCATATCCGCTTACATTCTTCAGGAGAAGATCAACCGGGCCAAAAACCTCCTGATCTATTCCGATTATTCCTATATTGAAATCGCCACCTATCTGGGATTTTCATCGCAAAGCCATCTGGGAACCCATTTTAAAAAACAAACCGAATATACTCTGCGGCAATACCGGGAAACCTACGGACGAAAGGAATGATCATTTCGCTTTCGTTTCCCGTATGATCTTTCGTACCGGAAGTACAAAGGATGGCGATACCGAAAGCTCGTCAATCCCCATTTTCAGGAAGGTTTCCGTCAATGTGGTATCTGCACCAAGCTCACCGCAGATGCCGACCCAGCAACCGCCCTTGTGGCCATTCTCAATGGTCATCCGGATCATCCGCAGGATGGCCGGATGATGCGGATCATACATGGTGTCTAACTTCATGTTCTGACGATCCATCGCCAGGGTATACTGTGTCAGATCGTTGGTACCGATACTGAAAAAGTCTACTTCCTTTGCCAGCTCCTCACTCATCATCACAGCCGCCGGTGTTTCGATCATAATTCCCTGTTCGAAATTGCCGTAACGGATGCCCTGCTCGTCAAGCTCTTTCTTGACATTCTCCACAATCGCCTTGATCTTCAACACTTCCTCCACGGAAATGATCATCGGATACATAATGGCAATATCGCCGTAAGCACTGGCCCGGATCAATGCACGAAGCTGGGTACGGAAGATTTCCGGACGGTCAAGACAGATACGGATCGCACGATATCCCATAGCCGGATTTTCTTCTTTGTCCAGATTAAAATAATCTACCTTCTTGTCAGCTCCAATATCCAGTGTACGCACCACAACCTTTTTGCCCGCCATATTTTCTGCGACACGCTTGTACGCCAGGAACTGTGTCTCCTCATCCGGATAATCCTCTGCCTCCAGATAAAGGAACTCACTGCGGAAAAGTCCGATACCGGCCGCATCATTGGCAAGTACATTGGCAACATCACCTACACCGGCGATATTGGCATACAGCTTAATATGCTTTCCGTCGGCTGTGACATCCTCCTTCCCCTTAAGCAGGGACAGAAGCTCTCTTGCCTCCTGTTCCTTCTTCTGTGCCTCCTGAAGCTTTGTAAGAACCTCTTCCTCCGGGTCAATGTACAATTTTCCCTCACGGCCATCCACGATCGCCATGTGACCGTTCCATTCCTCTTTAATGTCCACTCCGATGAGTGCCGGGATGTTCATGGTCCTTGCCAGAATTGCCGTGTGGGAATTGGCAGAACCATGACGGGTTACAAATGCCAGCAGCTTATCCTTGTCCATCTGAACCGTCTCACTTGGTGCCAGATCATCTGCCACAACGATCACCGGCTCTGCCCCGATCTCTCCGGCAGATTCCTGTTCGCTTAAAACAGAGATCAGACGCTCCGTGATATCCTTGACATCTGCTGCTCTCGCCTTAAAGTATTCATCATCCATCTGCGAGAACATCTCTGCAAAATTATCTCCTGTGGTTGCCACTGCAAACTCTGCATTGACATTCTGTGTCTCGATCATATTGGTGATGGAGGAAACATAATCATCATCCTCCAGCATCATCATGTGTACCTCGAAGACAGCCGCATTGGCTTCTCCAACCTCTTTGACCGCTTTTTCGTACAGTGCCTGAAGCTGCTCTGACGCCTTCTCATTGGCAGACTCGTATCTTGCGATCTCCGCAGCCACGTCCTGAACCTTTTCTCTTTTGACCTGCTGCTTTCCCTTTTGATAATAAAAGATTTTTCCTATTGCGATCCCTTTAAAGATCGGCTTTCCCTCGTATATTTCCATCACAGCCTCCATTTCCGCATGAGATCTTCACGCTTACTGTTATTTTGTCCTGTGACAGGATATGCAATCGAATTACAGTGTCTCCTCAAAAAACTTCTCCATACCTGCAACAGCAGCATCCTCGTCCGGACCCTCTACCTCTACAGTGATCTCCTCACCGCACTTTACGCCGAGAGACATGAGCATCATCAGCTTTCTTGCGTCTGCCTTGCGGTCGCCCTTTACGATCGTAACGGTTGACTCATATTTCTTTGCTTCCTTTACCAGCAGTCCTGCCGGTCTTGCGTGAATACCTACCTCGTCTGTAATAACATAATTGAATGATTTCATAATAAATTCCTCCATTTCTTTTTATTTTATTGATCCACTTTATCACTAAAGTGCTTATATTTTACATTTATTTTTTCATTCTTTAACACTTTACTGCTGTATCTTTGTAATCCTGATTGCTTATTCCTCGCCGCCATCCAGCTCACCGCTTGTCACACGACAGATATGCATTGCCAGATACCCGGTTTCCGCATCCTTTAAGGTGCAGCCAATGGTTCTTCCGATCTGCTCACAGATCTTTTCTGCCATGGCAAACTCCTCCGGGTACTTTACACTCATATAATCATTTAAACTCATTTTCAGCTTCTCACCACTAAGCGCCCGCACGATCATATAACGCACATGATTCATCAGCCGGTTATATGACAATGTCATAACATCGATCCGTTTCCCCATGGCATTTTCTACGATCTCAATGCATTCCCGCACTGCGCGGGCTGTCTTCATGGCATCAGATACCTTATCATCATCGATGGCAGAATGTACATGAAGTGCAATATATCCTACCTCATCATCTCCGATGGTAATTCCAAATTTATCCTTCAGGACCGGCACCACGCAGCTTGCAGCCTTGTACTCCATATGGAAAAGGATCCGGATATCCTCGGTCAGCGGATTGCTGATCTGCTCTTTCTTTTTGATCCGCTCCACCGCATAATAGAGATGATCTGCCAAAGGAAACAGGATATTACGGTCAATATGGCCAAATACCTTTTTTGCTTCATCTAATACCAGATTGGAGATTTCCAGGAACTCCGGATCGATCGTTTTCACAATCTCACCTGCACTGCCGCGCTCATCCTTTGCCTGCAGTGCATAGATCCTGCTGTCCTCTCCCAGCTCTACCCTTTCACTGACCTTTTTACCAAAACCAATTCCCTTTCCCATCAGAAGATACTGTTTTCCATCCTCTGCATTTACTGCAAGTACTGCATTATGGTTTAACACCTTTCCAATTCTGTACATGTCCGATCCTCACATTTTCTGTTTATTCGTAGAAATCAACAGCAAACAGCTCTTCTCCTGCCTTGATCTCTCCGTTCTTCAAAAGTCGGACCTTCTGGTTATCCTCCAACTCCGTACATAATACCGGTGAAGTGACAGATGGTGCATGCTCCTTCAAATACTCCAGATCCAGCTTCAGCATCGGATCTCCCTTTTTCACCTTCTGTCCGTTTTCTACAAATACTTCAAAACCTTTTCCATTTAACTGTACGGTATCAATACCGATATGCAGCAGCATGCTGAGTCCGGAATCTGTCATAAATCCAATGGCATGCTTTGTATCAAATACAAAGACAACCTCTCCGTCCTCCGGTGCCTTCACGATGGCATCCGTCGGCGTCACAACCGCTCCGTCTCCCATCATTCTTCCTGCAAATGCCTCATCCGGTGCCGTTGACAGATCTGCCGCCACACCGGTGATCGGGCTTGATATCACAATCGTTTTTGTAACCTTCTGTTCCGTCTTCTCCTCCTGTGGTTCTTCCGTCTCCTCCACAGAATCAATACTATCTTTAGTATATTCGATATCGGGAGCAGTTTCAAGATAATCTTCCAAATTCGACTTGATCACGGTTACATGCGGTCCATATACCACCTGTACACCATTTCCCTTGTGGATCACACCGCTGGCTCCGGTTGATCTTAACAGGCCATCGTCTACGAGATCTGCGTTGTAAACGGTACAGCGGAGTCTTGTGGCACAACAGTCCACACCATCTATATTTTTCTTTCCGCCAAGGCCTCTTGTAATATCTGCGCTAAGAGGATCATCTGCCACATTTTCACTGTCCACTTTCTGGGACTTTCTTGCATTGACATCTGCCTTTGTATAAAGCTTTACCTGCTGATCATCATCCTCACGTCCCGGTGTTTTCAGATCAAGCTTTTTGATCAGGAAGGAGAAGATAAAGTAATACAGGAGAAAATAGATGATACCAACCGGTATAATACGCAGCCAGCTTGTCTTGTCATTGCCCTGAAGAATACCAAACAGGAACAGATCCAGAAAACCGCCGGAGAAGGTAAGTCCTACTGCAATATTTAACATATGTGCGATCATATAAGCGGCACCGGCCAGGATCACCTGTACCACAAACAGGATTGGTGCCACAAACAGGAACGAAAATTCAATCGGCTCTGTAATACCGGTCAGCATGGAAGTTAATGCTGCGGAGAAAAGAAGTCCTCCTGCCTGTTTCTTCTTTTCCGGCTTTGCAGTACGGT
>CAKRHL010000185.1 GCA_934338765.1 uncultured Lachnospiraceae bacterium
TATCACGTCTCACCAAAATCGGCGTGATCATTTTGTGAATGATCTCGGTCTGAGGAGCAGGCTGGCGTTTTTTCATTTCATTCATCTGGGAAACCAGTAGTTTCATGGCTTCATGTGCAATTTTGTCAATCTGCTGTCCTACAGTGCTGATCGGGATAATTGCTTCAGAGGCAATGGGGGAATCATCATATCCGATGATCCGGTAGTCATCCGGAAGAGTGCCGTAATCTCTCATCAGCAGATTTAGAAAAATATTGGCATGGGTGTCATTGGCGAGAAAGATTCCTTTTCGTTTGTCCGGATATTTTTCTTTGATCAGGTTATAGACCTCACCAATGCGCTGCTGTGTTTCCGGATAGCTGTTGCCGAGATCTGTAAGGATCATCTTGTGTCTGATATTGAACTGCTGACAGGTATCACGAAAGCCCTGGATACGGCCGTAAGAAGGGACGGACGGAGAAACATCGGAATTTATGTGGATCAGGATGTCACAGTTGTTTTTAACAAGGAGACTGGAAGCCTGCACGGCTCCCATATAGTTGTCGGTATTGATGCTGTTTACATATTCATCCTCCCGTTCAATGGTGACGACAGGAATGTGATAAGAAGCCAATTCCTGCGACGGGATCGTGTGGCTTAATACAATGAGTCCCTCAATCTTGTAGGCGAGGAGTTCCTGAAGATATTTTCGTTCTGTTTCTTCAGAGCCGTTGCTGGTAAACACCAGAAATTTATATCCAAAAGTTTCATAAGTAGATAAGATCTGGTTTAACATTTCTGAGTAATAATGAAGGAATAAATTGGGTAACAGAATGCCGACAAATTCGCTTTTGCCATTTGCCAGCACCTTTGCGAGCTTATTTTCCTGATAATCCAGATCGACCAGTGCCTGTGCGATGATCTCCTGGTTTTTTAATGTAAGGGAATCAGGATTATTGAAATATCTGGAGATGGTTGTTTTGGAAAAGTGGGTATATTTTGCAATGTCGTCAAAGGTGACCTTTTTCTTATTATTATCCATGTTTTGTGCCTTTCTGCGTTGGGAGTGCATTTTTCGTGCTGTAAATCTGTCCTTAGTATAGCAGAACAGAGGAGTGAATTCAATGAAAAAATAACCGGTAACGTAACCGGTTATAAAAATTTCAAAAAAATATTGACAAACGATATGCGTCATAGTATTATTAAATCACAAAGTAACCGGTTACTTTACCGGTTACATAAACGGAAACACTCATAGAGGCACGCCGAAAGAAAGGAGAACAGAATGAGAAAACGTGTGATAACGGCTCTGGCCATGGGCGTACTTGCACTCAGCCTGACCGGATGTCAGAAAAGTACGCCGAAGCCCGGAAGCATCGCCGGATATGATAAAGGAGAGCAGTATCTGTCCATATGGGTACACTCCATTGAGGATACCGATGAAGGCCGATGCTATCGGGAAGCAGTTGATGCATTTAACAAGAAGTATGATGGAACATATTTTGCGGATATTGAGTTTATTCCGCGAAATGACAGTGGCGGAGGATATTCTGATAAGATCAATGCATCCGTCATGTCAGGAGATCTTCCGGATGTGCTGACGGTAGACGGACCGAATATCGCAGCATATGCATCCAATGGGATCATTCAGCCTCTGGCAAAGCTGACGGAGAAGGAAAGATCCGTTTATCTGCAGTCTATTATTGATCAGGGAACTTACAAGGACAAGTTGTACGCTCTTGGAGCAATGGAGTCCAGTGTTGGTCTGTACTATAATAAGGACATACTGAAAGAGGCAGGGATCCGCATACCGGATGCAGATCATCCATGGACTCAGTCCCAGTTTCTGGACATTCTTGCAAAGCTGAAACCGGTTATGGATAAAAAGAACGGATATGTCCTTGATATGACATTCCCGGTGGGGGAGGCAACCATTTATTATTATGCGCCGTTTTTCTGGTCGAATGGCGGGAACATGGTGGATGAGACAGGACTTTCTGTAGACGGTGTCTTTAACTCGAAGGAAAATGTAAAAACAGTATCTTATTTTCAGTCGCTGCTGAAGAACAAGTATATGTCAAAGGTGCCGATCGATCATCTGTTTGAAAGCGGCAGGGCAGCATTTAAGATTGATGGTGCATGGGAGGTTAATACACTTTATACCAGCTATCCGGATGTATCTTTCGGTGTGGCTCCATATGTAGTCGGAGATTCCTGGAACGGAGAGAGATACGCTCCAACCGGTTCCTGGGCTTTTGCAGCTTCCTCGAAGACAAAGAATATCAAAGGGGCGACCGAATTAGTGAAATGGATGAGTGGTGTGGACAGCGGGAAGAATTTATGGGAAAAGTCAAAATCGTTTCCATCCACATATGAAGCTTATGAAACAATCGACGTATTTCAAAAAGACGAAAACTATAAAGCACTTTACTATCAATTAAGCAACTATGGTCATCCAAGACCGAAGACTCCTGCATATCCACAGGTAAGTACATCATTTCAGCAGGTACTGGAAAATTGTGTTCTGAGTGGTTTTGATCCACAGGAACAGCTGGATAAATCTGTAGAGAGGATTAACGCAAAGCTGAAGCGTTATACGTTAGAATGATGAAAAAAAGAAGAGAATCAATTATGGGAATGGCCTTTTTTGGCCCGGCGCTTATCTTATTGACATTGTTTTTGTTTCTGCCAATGATATTGACACTGGTATTTAGCTTTACAGATTTTTTTGCATTAAATCCAGGTCTTACGCATTTTACCGGATTGGACAATTATTTTCAGGTATTCAAGGACGATGATTTCCGACAGGCATTTGCCAATACCGTGAAATTTGTGATCATCATTGTTCCGTTACAGGGTCTGGGTGCATTAGGACTGGCACTTCTGATCAATAAGGTGACGTATTGTAAGGCATATTTTAAGGTGGCATTTTTTATTCCGGTTGTTATGTCTCTGGCGGTTGTATCTACACTCTGGGTGCAGATCTACAGCCCGGAGGGAATTTTAAATTCTATTCTTGCGCACATTGGAATCAACGCACAGCCGTTTATCAACAGTGCAGATCAGGCTCTGCCATCCATCGCTGTTATGAGTGCATGGCAGGGAGTCGGTTATCAGATGCTGATCTTCCTGGGCGGACTGCAACAGATCAATCCGGCACTTTACGAAGCTGCAGAGATGGATCATGCCAGCAGTTGGCAGAAGTTTAAAGATATCACATTACCGGAATTAAAGCCGTTGTGTATTTTTGTACTGATCACGATCACGATCGGAGCATTCCGTATGCTGGTACAGCCGATGGTTATGACGGGAGGAGGTCCATCTCATTCTACTTATACCATGGTTTATGATATTTATGAAACCGGCACGGTAAACTGGGAAATCGGACTGGCATCTACGATGGCGATCGTATTTGCATTTTTTGTAATGATCCTGACAGTGATCCAGACAGTCCTCACCAAAGATAAGGAGGGAAAAAAACATGTTAACAAAAAAGCAAAAACGAATTAATATCATTCTTGTCATTATTATGATCGTCATGTCCTTGTTTTTCCTGTTTCCTGTGATATGGATGCTTGCCAATTCTTTTAAAACGGATGCAGCGATCACAAGAGATATGAATTCGCTGGCGGCGTTTATTCCTCCGGCGTTAAATGGCAGTTTTTTCGACAATTATATTACCATTCTGACTAACACAAGTTTTCTTCGCTATATGGCAAACACATTGCTTTATGCAGCGGTACTGATCGTGCTTGGGATTATTGTAAACGGGCTGGCGGGCTATGCACTGGCCAAGATTAATTTTCCGTTTAAGGAACGCTGGCTTCTGATCATTATGCTTTTGATGATCGTGCCGATGGAGACGATCATTACCATACATTTCCTGTTTATTGCAAAGCTGGGACTTTTAAATAACATTATCGGATATGTTCTTCCGATGATCGTAAATCCGTTTAATATATTCCTGTTCCGGCAGGTGTTTGTCAGTCTTCCGGATGATGTTTACGAGGCGGCGCAGTTGGATTTCTGCAGTCCGGTGAAGTATTTCTTTACCATGGTGCTGCCAATGTCTAAGAGTGTTGTGGCAACAGTCAGTGTATTTACATTTTTAAATGTGTGGAACGATTATTTGTGGCCATCTCTTGTATTTACCTCAAGTGATCTTCTGACGGCACAGATCGGATTAAATGCGATCACGTCCAATGATAATACAACGATGGGCCAGACGTTAGCTGTCATTACACTGGTAACGATACCGGTTATCATCATTTATGCGTTATTTTCAAAGCAGATTGTGGAAGGTGTTGTTTCCACAGGTTCAAAGGAGGGTTAAGCCATGAGTTTTATTGAATTAAAAAAAGTATGCAAGCAGTATCCTGGTACAGATAAAAAGGCAGTGACAGATTTTGATCTGGAGATCAACGAAAAAGAATTTATTGCATTTGTTGGACCATCCGGTTGTGGAAAATCTACGACACTGCGCATGATCGCAGGATTTGAAGAAATCACTTCTGGAGATTTATATATTGATGGGAAGCGGATGAATGAGGTCGCACCAAGAGATCGAGGCATTTCTATGGTATTTCAGAATTATGCGTTATATCCTCATATGACTGTGGAGAAAAATATAGGCTATGGACTGAAAAATATGAAAGTACCGGCTGACGAGATCAAGAAAAAGGTAGACTGGGCAATTGATATTCTGGGACTGGAGGAATACCGAAACCGTAAACCGAAAAATCTGTCCGGAGGCCAGAGACAGAGAGTGGCTCTTGGAAGAGCGATCGTAAGAAAACCAAAGCTCTTTTTATTTGATGAGCCACTATATGGTCTGGAAGAGAAAGT
>CAKRHL010000186.1 GCA_934338765.1 uncultured Lachnospiraceae bacterium
GAGCTTCCCCCCGGAGACGGAAACTGATGACCAAAGGATAACAGCTCCTTTTGGGCTGTCTCCAGAAATTGTTTATTTTCTTTCGTATCAATCTGATATTTTAATTGTAATGTCATAAAAATCCTCATTTCTGAGCGTTGAACGCCCCAAACTCTGGTAATTTTAAAACAGAAATTATATACTCAAACTACTCATATCAAATATTAGACCATGCCCATAATATTTCTTATGTCCAAAAGTTTAATTATGATTTTTGCCTTTGAAGTGAATGCGTCCGGGAGACTGTGATCTAAAAATTGACGCAGATCGCTAGGTTTTCTGAAAAATCTTTGCTTTGCAATGTTTCGATGAATACGTGTCTGGACGACCGAGCCTCTAAGGTGGACTCAGTTGTTTCGGTGGGCACGCTTTCGCTACAATACGCTACGCAACACTACATAGCATCCTAAAAAACAGGATGCAAGTAGTGGCGAGCGCAAGTGCCCTCGAAACACCCGAATTCCACCTTGAGGCAAGTACGGTAAGACACGTTCATCAAAAATCGAAACAGCAAAGCAATTAGATTTTTCGAAAACCGTAGGGCGACAAGACAATTTTCAGACACAGTCCCCGGACATTTTTAATCTTCATAAGGAAAAATCATTTTCTATACCGTGTGACATAAGAAATATTATGGGCATACCTCATCATTCCCGAGTGGTAGTTTGAGTTATATACTGTTTTAAAGATACATTCCTGACTTTTATTATACGTTTCCCGTGGCAAAATCTCAATAGATATTGATTTTTTTATCATTTGCACTATAATAAGACCATTCTCTGTTCTTGAAAGAGTGCAGTAAGACATTATATTATTTATATAGGTGGTAAATATGTATTATGATCTGACAAGAGGCAGTATTTCAAAGTCTCTTTTCTTTTTTGCACTTCCCATGATGGCGGGAAATCTGTTACAACAGTTTTATAATATTGCAGATACGCTGATCGTTGGTCGTGTCCTTGGTAAAAACGCCCTGGCGGCCGTTGGCTCCGCATATACATTAATGACATTTTTAACCTCTGTTTTTCTGGGACTGAGTATGGGAGCCGGGGCTCTTTTTTCCATTTATCTGGGCAAAAAGGAGATGGAACACTTGCGCGCTGCGGTTTATCATGCTTTTGTTATGATCATGGCGGTGACCGTGCTTCTCAACGCACTCGTTTATCTTTTTCTGGATCCGATCCTTTCGTTTCTCCGGGTTCCTGCCGAGGTATGGGGGGCCATGAAAGATTATCTGCTGATCATCTTTGCCGGACTGATCGCCACATCCCTTTATAACTTTTTTGCATGTATGCTCCGGGCATTTGGTAATTCCTCTGTTCCTCTGTATTTTCTGGCAGTCTCAGCTATCATAAATATTGTGCTTGATCTGCTGTTGATCATAGGTTTTCACTGGGGGATCCATGGAGCGGCGTCTGCCACCATCATAGCACAGTACATATCTGCCATCGGGATCACCGTCTATGTATTATGCCGTTGCCGGAATGTGATCGGCGGATGGAGGCATATCCCATTTAACGGACATATATTAAAAGAGATCCTGAATCTTTCGACCCTCACCTGTCTGCAGCAATCCGTAATGAATTTTGGCATACTGATGGTGCAGGGTCTGGTCAACAGCTTTGGCTCTGTTATTATGGCCGCCTTTGCCGCCGCTGTCAAAATTGATACCTTCGCATATCTGCCGGTGCAGGATTTCGGAAATGCATTTTCCACATTTACCGCTCAGAACTATGGCGCCGGCAATCATGCCCGGATCCGTGCCGGGATCCGTCAGGCATTTTTGATGAGTATCAGCTTTAGTATCGTGATCTCCCTGCTTGTCTTTTTCTTTGCCTCACCTCTGATGAAAATATTTATTGCCCCGTCAGAGCATGCCGTCATTGCCGCAGGCGTGCAGTATCTGCGGATCGAGGGAAGCTTTTACTGCGGCATCGGCTGTCTTTTCCTTTTATACGGATATTACCGTGCCATCAACAGGGCTGAAATGTCAGTGGTCCTGACCGTGATCTCTCTGGGACTTCGAGTCCTTCTGGCCTATATTTTATCCGGTGTGATCGGTGTAATTGGCATCTGGATGGCTATTCCTATCGGCTGGTTCCTTGCAGATGCCGTGGGATAATTGTATATGAAAAAAATCTAAACTAAATCCGAAATGTGTCGATATATTTTTTGTTAGTGCTTGATTTCGGCAGGAATGCAGAGTCATTTCTTTGTTTCTGCGGACATTGCCGATGTTTGGAAAGGCATGGTGAATTATATGATATTATCCATTATACAATATTATTATATCGGTGTCATGGCGAGTCTTTTTTTGCTATTTTTCATTGTGGAAAAGAACAGCTTCGGATGGGAGATTAACCGCTGGTTTATCCTGGCGGCATTTTGTACACTGCTTTTATCCTTTACCGATGCAGCAGAGACTTCACTGGCAACAAAACCATATCCGACTACAGCAAGGATATTTTTTTCCTCCTGTGGATATGTTCTGCGTCCGACAGTGGCATATCTTACGGTGCAGATTGTGATCCGCCACACCTCCAGAACTTTAAAATGGCTGATTTCCATTCCAATGGTCATTAACTTTTTAATATCATTTTCGGCTCTGTTTTCCGACAAAGCATTTGGGTATACCCCGGAGAATAGATTTTACCGTGGACCTTTGGGTGTGACACCATTTATCGTGGGTGTCTTTTATGGAATTTTTTTGGTTGCATCCACCTTCTGGTTTGTCCGCAGCTCCCAGTGGGAGGAGGGGATATTTGCCATTCTGATCGCTTTGATCAGCGGTATGGGCACCGTATTGGAATCCCGCTATAAACTCCAAGGCATCCTGCCCTCCAGTCTTGCAGTGTGCCTTGGCTTTTATTATCTGTTCTTTCATACTTACCAGAATGACAGGGATGTTCTCACCGGCGTTTTATTGCGAAGGAAATTCTATCAGGACGCAAAAAAGTGGGGGAGTTCTGTAACCGGAGTGGTATCTATTGACTTAAACGGACTTAAGCAATTAAATGATCACTATGGACATGACGAGGGGGATAAAGCCATCCGGACACTGGCTGCCTGCGTCAAAGGTGTTCTTCCAAGAAAAGCTTACTTTTATCGCACCGGTGGAGACGAGTTTATGATGCTCTGCCGCAAAATGACGGAGAAAGAGATTGCAGAAACGATCCATCGGATCCGCCATAAGATAAAAGAGACCGAGTACTCTTGTGCTATTGGGTATGCAATGTTTGACTTAGATCAGGGACTTGAGGATGTGTGTCATAAAGCGGATAAAAACATGTACGAAAATAAGATTCAGATCAAGGGAGAAAAATACCGTCACAAATATATCAATTTGTTGGAAGAAACACCTTGACACAGAGTACGATCACTTATATAATAGCATTACTTTTTAATTTAATAACATGTTTCGCATTAAAGGGGAGTAATTTTAATGCATCGTCAACAATCTCGGTACTTTGGTACCTGGTGATGCATGCCGTATGGAATCATTTGTTCGGTTATGAGACTTTTCGTGCAGAGTAAGATCATAGACAGGTTTTATTCTGCATGGAAGGTCTTTTTTGATATAGAAAAAAGCTCGTAACGTAGTGTGAGCAAAGGCAAAACGCTGGATTTATCCTTTTTTATTTCTGAATGGAAATTTCCCTTATGCATGAAAAATGTCTTTTAGACGAAAAGAAATGGAGGAAAAGTATGAAAAACTGGTATCAAATGACGCGGACACAGGTTATGAAGGAAAAAGAAACTGCAGAGACAGGGCTGACCGGTGTGGAGGCTGTAAAACGTCTGGAACAATGGGGACCGAATATTCTGGAGGAGGGAAAAAAGAAAAATCTCCTGCAGGTATTCGGAGAGCAGTTTCTGGATCTTCTGGTGGTCATTCTGATCATTGCAGCAGTTATTTCAGCTGTTTCCGGCAATTCGGAAAGCACTGCCGTTATCATTGTGGTACTGATAATAAATGCCATCCTTGGCACGGTGCAGTACAGCAAAGCAAGGAAATCGTTAGAAAGTTTAAAAAACCTGTCTTCCCCAAGTGCAAAGGTCTACCGGGACGGGGGACGGATCGAGATTGATTCGAGAGAAATTGTGCCCGGCGACATCCTTTCGCTGGAAGCAGGAGATATGGTTGCCGCCGATGGGCGGATCCTGAACAATTATTCCCTGCAGGTCAATGAGAGTGCCCTGACAGGAGAATCCACAAACGTGGACAAAGCCGATACCCTTTTATCCCGGGAGCTTCCTCTGGGAGACCGGGTCAATATGGTGTATTCCGGCAGTCTGGTCACCTATGGCAGAGCTCTTGTGGTAGTCACTGAAACCGGTATGGACACCGAGATGGGAAAAATTGCCCGCCTCATGAATGATTCCGGCGAGAAAAAAACACCGCTGCAGGTGAGTCTCGACCAGTTCAGCAGCAAACTTGCCACAGGAATTATGATCATATGTGTTCTTGTTTTTGGACTTAGCATTATCCGTGGAACCGGTATTCTTGATTCTCTTTTATTTGCGGTAGCTTTGGCGGTGGCTGCCATTCCTGAAGCACTAGGCTCCATTGTAACCATCGTTCAGGCCATGGGTACCCAGAAAATGGCAAAAGAAAACGCCATTATCAAGGATCTGAAGGCCGTGGAAACGCTGGGCTGCGTATCAGTAATCTGTTCCGACAAAACAGGCACCCTGACCCAGAATAAAATGACGGTACGACAGATCTATGCCGGAGAGAAGCTGCTTTCTCCATCTGATATCACTTTAGAGG
>CAKRHL010000187.1 GCA_934338765.1 uncultured Lachnospiraceae bacterium
AAAGAGTAAATATCTACTGTGCAGGACTGAATTCCACCGACCCGTGGGGCAGTGGAATTTAAAATTTCATTTTAGGTGCCTTCAATATAAAGATCCAACGCTTGCAAAAAGTTATAAAAGGTTATAAAATAGAATAAAAGTTATAAAAGGTTATAAAACAAATAAAAAGTTATAAAAGAATATATTTGATGTTGGGGTAAAAATACTTTTTGCCCCCAACTGATGCTACGGATTGCTTCATTGCAAAGCAATTCTCGCAATCCTACAAATACCTCCAATCCCGCACATTTGCAATCAAATCTGCTTCTTGTCGGTGTTTGGCGGGTCAAGCCACCAGATAACAATTTGTATGCAAACATACATTGATATCTGCTTTTGACCCTTGCATCATATATTTGCAATAATCTCATAAATTTAAAAAAGCAGGGAAAGGAGACTTAGTCGTGAATAATAATCCATTTACTCTGGCCTTTGGAAAGAAACCATTACAATATGTGTCCAGAATTGCGCAGACAGATCAGATCGTGGAAGATTATGTGGCAGATCCCGTAACCAATCAGATATACATGGTTACAGGAGTCCGGGGTTCAGGAAAGACGGTGATGATGACCAATATTGCGGGGATTCTTTCCGAACGAAATGACTGGATTGTTGTCGAATTAAATGCGACCAGAGATTTGCTGCAAAGTCTTGCGTCTAAGCTATATGCGGTTCCGAAGCTGCATGAATGCTTTTTGAAAGCCAGACTGGATTTTTCTGCGTTCGGTCTTGGAGTTACTATTGAAAATGCAGCACCGGTGACGGATGTAGAAGATATGGTAGCGAAAATGCTGGATCAGATACGGAAGCAGGGAATGAGACTGCTGATCACAATTGATGAGGTGGTATACTCAGAACAGATGAAAGTATTTGTGAGTGCTTTTCAGATTTTTATGCGGCAGGACTATCCAATCTTCTTGTTAATGACAGGATTGTATGAAAATATATATGAATTGCAGAATGATAAGTCGCTGACCTTTCTATATCGGGCACCGAAAATTATTCTGGAGCCGTTAAGTCTGACAGCAGTGTGTCAGCACTATATGGATATATTCCGGTTAGACAAAGAAAGTGCAGGAAAAATGGCTGCGCTTACGAGAGGATATCCGTTTGCATTTCAGGTGCTTGGATATCTTTACTGGGAACATCGGGATACCAAGACTGTGCAGGAGATATTGCCGGAATATGATCAATATCTGGAGGAATATGTATATAGTAAAATATGGTCGGAAATGTCGGACAAAGACAAAGAAATTATGCAGAAACTGGCGGAAAGTGGAGATATCAAAGTGAAAGATCTCAGAGAACAGCTGGAGATGAGCTCGGAGCAGTTTTCCGTGTACAGAGAGCGGCTGAAACGAAAAGGCGTGATCGACACGAGGAAATATGGAAAGATTTCCATGGCGTTGCCAAGGTTTGAAGAATTTATCCAAATGAGAATGTTTTAATAGACGACTAAGACTCCCTGTAGCCGGGAATGGAATCCACCCGGGAGGCTCAATCCGTCCGTATACGTATTCATCGAAACATTGCAAAGCAAAGATTTTTCAGAAAACCTATCGATTTGCGTCAATTTTCACCCCCAGTCTCCCAGAGCTTAAAAAGGTCTATAAGGCAAAAATCATATTCAAAGGTACTTGTCATAAGAAATATTATGGGTATACCTCGATTTGTTTTGCGGGGGCAGGAAATTTTAGCAGATCAATTTAAGAGAAAATCAAAACAGGCACCCTTGCGGGTGCCTTTATTATTCTTTACGTTTATTCCCAATCCATTAACTTCTTAGCGGCTGCCACGACAAGCTCGGAAGACTTCTGATGTGTTGCTTCCGTAGGATGCCAGAATGTGCCGATACCATCCTTTTCCTCGTCCTGCAGTGGAAGCTGCAGATACTTGATGGCAACATCCTCGTTGGCTTTGGAATATTCCTTGACGGCATGCTGAACCGTTGAGCAGAGCGTCTGACAGATGCCGCCGTGGATGAGTATATTAAAGAATTACTTCCGATTGCAGATGATGCTTCCGAGACGACAGAGAAAAATATCCTGCGGCTGCGGAAGGATGTTGCAACCAGATATTTCGATGCGCCGGATCTGCAGGGATTGCGGAAGAACGGATACCGGTTTATCAATGCGGTTTCGGATTTTGCGACACATGCGGCACCGATCCGCCGGACCAGGAACTATCAGGAGAAGCCTTGGATTATATACTTACAGGAAAATATGATAGACAAGTGATTGACTGTTTACGTTTGGCATTAGAGTTGTTTTTAAAGCAATTACTTCGCAATAATAAATCTCTTGAAAATCAAATGAAAGCTCTTGGTGTTAGAATATAAATAGTACAAGTCAAAGTGAGAGCTTTTCATTCCGTTGATTAGTGATACAATAAAAGTATCGTAATGATGCTATATTGTGTCAGCTTGTAAGAGAGGGAAATATAAATATTAGAGATCTTGGTGATTATAGAAAAGATATGCGTAAGATTACATATAGCAAAGAACAGGACGATCATTCGGTTATATTAGTCACAGAAGCAGTGGACAACGAATTATTCACCCAGCTTGTTTTAGATGAAACAGTACATATCATTTTTTAACATGGAAAGCACTTGTAGAAATGAATGTAAGATATAGAAAATAAGATCCTAAAATTTCGAATCCCTCATTTGACATATTTAACGCATAACCACACGTAATATTACCAAAAGTGTCGGAGCATCCGCCAAAAGTGTCATACACAACGCCATCGATCGACAGAATGTGTCATGGAAGCGGAATACTTCTAAAACGGCTTGATAAAAGATATAAAAAGTTATTTTTGTATCGGGCGCCCAAGATTATCCTGGTCCCCCTTAATCTCATGGCAGTTCGACAGCACTACAAAATATAAAAAAACAGCACAGATCATTGATATGATGTCTGTGCTGTTTCTTTTATTCCCACCCCATAAGCTTTTTGGCTGCCGCTGTAACCAGCTGCGCTGTCTTTTCGTGGGTGGCTTCGGTTGGATGCCAGAAGGTTCCGATACCGTCATTTTCCTCGTCCTGCAGTGGAAGCTGCAGATACTTGATGGAAACGTCCTCGTTTTCCTTAGAGAACTCCTTTACCGCATGTTGTACCGTGGAACAGAGTGTCTGGTCCATGGTGCCCAGCATACATAAGATTTTGGCCTGTGGGTGTTTCTTGTGGATATTGCGAAGAAAACTCTGATATAACAGGCTGAAAGCTTTTTTACGTTCCGGGTAGTTCTTGGTATAGCTGGCATCGTTGGTGCCGAGGTATACTGTGATCAGATCCGGTTCAAAACGGGTATGGTCCCATTTCTCCCAAAGGGAAGGCGGCTCATGGAAAAACTGCTGGCTGCAGCCGGCATCGGTGTACTCATACAGCATCGGTACCAGCCAGGAGTCGTCGGCCTGATCGCCATCTCCGATATAGGCGGAAATGACACCTTTGCCATTCCAGGCAACAATTTCAAAATCAGCATCCAGAGCACGGGCTGTTTTTACGGAGTATGATTTCGTAGGATTCTCCACGGCGGTATTATGTAACAGGTCGTCTCCGCTTCCCTCTACGCCGTAGCCACAGGTGATGGAATCGCCGATCATCTGGATGCGGCGGGCCTTGGGAGCGGGAGGTGGCAGTAACTCATCGGTATCAATGATCAGCTCCTCAATACCGCAGATTGCGTATTCCGGCTCGCTGTACTTCATAATTGTAACGGTCACCGTCTCCGGGGTATCAGCTTCGTAAAGGTCGATCGTCTGCCTTAAGCTTTTGAGCTCGACGCGCTTGGAAGGCTCCGGATCCTCGTTGATATATATGCCGATCCATGCGTGCTGCTCCTCCGGCCAGTCGGCGGGATCGGAGATGATCACGGCCTGCGCTTTGGTGCCGGTAAAACGAAAGGATATAGAAGTGGCGGAATATCCCAGATATCGTACATTGTCCCGGAATATCGTCCTGCCGCTGACTTTTACATGCTCTTCGGTTGGCAAAAAATTCATTTTGTCCTCCATTCTGAAGTAATCTTCAAAAAAATACGTGGTTAATGTGGTGTTCAGATCCGCAGACCGCACAGAACGGGCGGAATCCGGGAGATGAAAGAAAAGAATACATAACCACTTATTTCTATTTTAACACCAAGCAAAAAGTATGACAAGCAGATTGACACATATTCCGTCAAATGATATCATAAAAGATACCAAATTAAGAAAAAGAGAGGTTTTTACAATGGCATTATTGCAGGACTGGAGAGAGTACGCATATGGCGTAGATATTAATTCAAAGGCAGGACAGGCAATCTGGGCAAAGTATTTCAATGAAGAGAAGGTAGTGTATGAGCAGCTTCTGGCCAACCCGGACGAGGTTGTTTCCGGTACCGTTAAGGAGCTTGCTGACAAATATAATATGGAACTGAAATATATGGTAGGATTTCTGGATGGTATCAATGAGAGTCTCAAGACTCCAAATCCTATCGAGGATATGGATGAGAACACACAGGTGAGTCTCGATATTGATCTGGAGCAGCTTTACTATCATATGGTGGAGGCTAAGGCTGACTGGCTGTACGGGCTTCCTGCATGGGACGAGCTTCTGACACCGGAGCGCAGAAAAGAGCTCTACATGGAGCAGAAGAAGTCCGGTACGATCGTAAAAGAGAAAAAGGTTGGCAGAAACGATCCATGTCCATGTGGCAGTGGTAAGAAGTACAAGTTCTGTTGTGGCAGAAATTAATCGGCCATCGGGGATTGCGTTGCAATTCCCGT
>CAKRHL010000188.1 GCA_934338765.1 uncultured Lachnospiraceae bacterium
CAGTTCTGACCGTGCGGGCACATCAGGCAGCTTCCCATCAGGGGAAAGGCTGGGAGCAGTTTACGGATGCCGTGATCCAGGCAGTCAATGCACAGGACCGGCCGATTGTTTATATGCTCTGGGGCAGGCCGGCACAAAGCAAGATCCCGATGCTGACGAATCCAAAGCATCTGATCCTGAAGGCACCCCATCCAAGTCCGTTATCGGCATATCGTGGTTTCTTTGGCTGCAAGCACTTCAGTCAGGCAAATGAGTTCCTGAAGGCAAATGGAGTGGAGCCCATCGACTGGCAGATTGATAATGTATAATAAAAACAAGGGCAAAACGTTAGTTTTGCCCTTGTTTTAAAGTTACAACTAATATCCCAAATCAAAACATTACAGCTTCTCTGCAATATCATAAATAAGACGCTCAGACTCATCCCAGCCCAGGCAGGCGTCTGTGATGGATTTCCCGTAGATATGCTCGGAAATCTTCTGGTTACCAGGCTCAATGTAACTCTCGATCATGACACCCTTCACAAGCTTCTTGATATCATCAGAAACATTACGGCTGTGAAGAACCTCGGATACGATACGAGGCTGCTCATAATACTGCTTGTTGGAATTTGCATGGTTTGCATCCACGATGCAGGCAGGATTCTTAAGATCAAGCTCCTGATACATCTCATTCAGAAGGACCAGATCCTCGTAATGATAGTTTGGCATAGACTGATCATGCTTATTGACTGCACCACGCAGGATTGTGTGAGCCAGTGGATTTCCGTCTGTTTTGACCTCCCACTGACGATACATAAAGGTATGGCTGCTCTGTGCAGCGATGCAGGAGTTAAGCATAATGCTTAAGGTACCACTGGTAGGATTCTTCATACCGCATGGGATATCAAAGCCGCTGACAGTCAGACGATGCTGCTGATCCTCTACGGAACGTGCACCCACTGCAACGTAGGAGAGAATATCTGAGATATAAGGCCAGTTCTCAGGGTAAAGCATCTCATCGGCTGCAAATAAATGTGTCTCTGCAATGGCACGCAGATGCATTTTTCTCATGGCGATGAGTCCATCATGAAGATCCGGCTCTTTCTCAGGGTCCGGCTGATGAACGATTCCCTTATAGCCCTGTCCTGTAGTACGTGGTTTATTGGTATAGATACGAGGGATGATCAGGATCTTGTCAGAAACCTTATCCTGTACCTTGGCAAGACGATTTATATAATCGCAGACAGAATCTTCGTTATCTGCAGAACATGGTCCGATGATGACCAAAAACTTATCGGATTCCCCGGTAAAGACCTTTTTGATCTCGGCATCACGCACTTCTTTTAATTTCTTGTGCTCTGCTGGAAGTGGGTATGCTTCCAGTAATTCCTCTGGTGACATTACTTCTTTTACGTAGGTTACACCCATCTTTATCCTCATTTCTGTGCTGCGGGTCTAGTAACAGGTATGATCCGGATACAACAGCATACTGCTGTAAAAGGGTTATACCGGACTGTTTTGTGCAGCACGACAAAACAGTTGTGTTATGCGGGCTTCGATGCCCACAGTTTTCTATTATAACCATAAATGAGAAAAATGGGTAGGGGTTAATTGAAAAAAATGGCATTTTAAGGAAGGTTTAGTCTGCGATCACAATACCTGCGTGGTATTCATCCGGAATCAAAGTGCCTGTTTTGTGCAGCAGTGTCTGGCGATAAAGATCAGCTGCCAAAAAATCAATGGAAAGAAAATCCTTTGCATAAGGACATGGGGAATCCGACAAGATATCCCGGGCATCTGCCATTTTTGTAAGAACCGGAACCTCTGTGATCCTGCGCAGATAGCTGCTGCTTTGGCGGCGCATGCCCAGAAGACGCAGATAGGGAACCGGATGGGAGGTGCCCTTTACATATTCGGAAGGAATCTCAAGGAGAAGCTGGAACAGGCAGCGGCAGATCCGGGAATAGGTGATATTCTTTCTTTTTAAAGAAAGGATAAAGGTCTCTGCGGTCTGATAATCTGCAAGAGACTTTTCAATCCGGTTGGCAAGCTCCTCACCCATGTCTCCGTAATGGGGCAGTGTGCCTTTCTGTACGGCACGGCGAAGTGCATAGTAAAGGAGAGTATCAAGATCGGCAATGTCCATGCCGAAGTGTCCTGACCGGTCCTTAAGCAGAGCCGGTACTTCCTCGGGAAGGGCATGGGAAATGTCATTCAGAGAATGGGTATCTTTATAAGCAGAACGGATGGCAGAGGCAGAGGAAAATGTACCGCAGGAAAGCTCCGTGCTGTGATATCCGGAATCTGTGCGCCGGATGGGAACCGGTGTCATGGTGCTGTGCGTGTTTTTTAATGCTTTCAGGTATTCCAGTGCCAGAATGTTATTGGCACCGGAAAGAAAATCCGTCGGGAGCTCCGGCATACTCCGGCGCAGGGCAGTTTCTCTGGCAGCAGGATAGGATGCACCCGCTTTTAACTGCTCCTGCAGAGTCTGGCGGTATTCGTCCGGCTCTTTTTGCAGCAGCTCTGCTGCAGCATTCAGCAGTGGCAGGGACGGTGTCTCACATCCGAAACAGAAGCTGTCCATATGAAGTGCATTTAATAAAGAAATGCCACCAAATGCGAAATGCTCTGCACTGGATAATGCATAGACGGTAGGCAGCTCAAATACCAGATCGGCACCCTGGGAAAGTGCCATCTGCGTACGGGTGTATTTATCGGCCCAGGCAGGTGCTCCCCGCTGGACAAAATCGCCGCTCATCGCCACGGCAACCACCTCGGTACCCAGAGAACGCAGACGTTCGATCTGATGCTTATGGCCATTATGAAATGGATTGTATTCTGCAATGATTCCGGTAAATTTTATCATTTAGCCGCTCCTTTACTGATAACGATTGTTTCGCTTCATTTGTGTATCAGTATACCACAGTTACATCATAAAATGCACTAGACAAAGAGAAGGGAATCCATTATACTTAAATTAATTGGGTGATTTTTGATTTATGCCATAGCTCTAAGGCAGAATGGAGGATATCATGAAGTTTATTGACGAGATTAAAGCAAGAGCAAAACAGGATGTAAAGACAATCGTACTGCCGGAAACAAGGGATAAGAGAACACTTATCGCAGCAGCACAGGTGTTAAAGGAAGGTACTGCCAAGATTGTCATGGTGGGAGACGAGGAAAAGATCAAAGATGGTGCTCACTGGCTGGATGTAGAGCTGGATGGGATCACAGTAGTAAATCCGGAGACTTCTCCGAAGCTGGATGAGTATGTAAATCTTTTGTATGAGCTTCGTAAGAAAAAGGGAATGACATTGGAGTCTGCAAGAGAGCAGTTATTAAACAATTATATAATGTTTGGTGTAATGATGGTGAAATGTAAGGATGCCGATGGTATGGTGGCAGGATGTTGTCATGCTACAGCAGATGTGCTTCGTCCATCACTGCAGATCTTAAAGACTGCACCGGGCACAGAGCTGGTATCCGGTTTCTTTATTCTGGATGTGCCAAACTGTGAGTATGGTGAGCATGGAACTTTCCTTTTTGCAGACTGCGGTCTGAATCAGGATCCAAATTCAGAGGAGATGGCAGCTATTGCACATTCCAGCTCCAAGAGTTTCCGTAATCTGGTAGGAGGTAATCCGATCATTGCAATGCTTTCCCATTCTACGAAAGGAAGCGCCAAGCATCCATTGGTGGACAAGGTGGTTGAGGCTACCCGAATCGCACATGAGAAGTATCCGCAGTTGGTGATTGACGGTGAGCTTCAGACAGATGCAGCGATCGTACCGGAGGTTGCAAAGTCAAAGGCACCGGGCAGTGAAGTGGCAGGTAAGGCAAATGTCCTTGTATTCCCAAATCTGGATTGTGGTAACATTTCTTACAAGTTAGTACAGCGTCTTGCAAAGGCTGAGGCATACGGACCGATGCTGCAGGGGCTTTCCAGTCCTGTCAACGATCTGTCCCGTGGCTGTTCTGCAGAGGATATCACAGGTGTTATCGCTCTGACAGCAGTACAGGCCCAGTTACAGTAACGTGCGCAGATAAAACGGACATAGCGGCGCACAACGGCTTTTGGTCATGATCAGATCAATGGCTGTTGTGCGTTGTTGTATGAATACACCGCCGCAAGCGGAAAACGGAGCCTGGTGCTTCGGAAGCAATATATAATGGAGGAAATATGTTATGAAAATTCTTGTAGTAAACTGTGGCAGCTCATCTTTAAAATACCAGCTGATCGATTCGGAGACAGAAGAGGTCAGTGCTTCCGGTCAGTGTGAGAGAATCGGGCTTGACGGTATATTTTCTATCAAGGTGAAGGGTGAGAAGCTGGAGAAATCCGTTGATATTCCGGATCATTCCGTAGCGATGAAGACAGTTCTTGATGCTTTGGTGGCTCCGGAGCATGGAATCCTGAAATCTCTGGATGAGATCGAAGCTATCGGCCATCGTGTGGTACATGGCGGTGAGAAGTTTTCTTCATCTGTATTGATCGATGAGAATGTGATCCGTGAGATTGAGGAGTGCAGTGCATTAGCACCACTGCATAACCCGGCCAATATTCTTGGTATCCGCGCCTGTCAGAAGATCATGCCGGGAGTACCGAATGTTGCTGTATTTGACACGGCATTTCATCAGACAATGCCTCCAAAGGCATATTTATATGGAATTCCAAAGAAATATTATGAGCAGTACGGCATCCGTCGTTATGGCTTCCATGGTACAAGTCACAGCTTTGTTTCTGAGAGACTGGCACAGTTAGCAGGTCTTGATATTAACAATTCCAAAATGATCATCTGTCATATTGGAAGCGGTGCGAG
>CAKRHL010000189.1 GCA_934338765.1 uncultured Lachnospiraceae bacterium
TTACAAAAGCAAGACCAAACTGCTTGCTTCCCACAGTACTGTCTGACAGATTATGATAGGGTGCATTGTAGTCCGGTACGCAGCCGATGCCGGATACCTTCAGGGTTTCCCCGCCGATCGTCACGGGGTCTCCCACCTTGATCTGATGTTCCTCACAGTATCTCTGCTCCAGCATCACCTCATCATCAGCCTTTGCAAGCCGTCCCTCTCTGACTACGGCAAGATTGATCTCCTGACGGTTTTGAAATACTCTGAGTACACTTTGATCCTTCATATTGTAATCCAGATAAAAATTCTCCTCCAGAGTCAGACCCTTTTTCGTGATCTCCTCCTTTTCAGAGGATATTAATGGCACAAATACAGAAAACTGACCATCCTCCACCTTATGCTCCCGGTCGGAATCTGCTCCTCCCTGCATGATTGTTTCGGCTGCCCCCACCAGAGAGATCACCAGATACATACTCATAATGATCAGCACCGCCAACGCCAGATAACGGAATTTATTGGCACGAAGATCCCGCAAGATTCTTTTTCTCAATACTTTCTGCATTACAAATCCTCCAATTCTGCTGCCGGTACTCTTGTTTCATTGTAATATTCCTTACTGATCTGACCATCCTTGATCCGGATCACCTTATGTACCATATCCTTAATTGAATTATTATGAGTAACGATCAACATCGTGGTTCCATATTTTGCATTGATCGTTTCCAACAAGACCAGTATATCTCTGGAGGTTTTGGAATCCAGCGCCCCCGTCGGCTCATCACAGAGAAGCAGCTTCGGATTTTTGATCAAGGCTCTTGCGATCGCGCAGCGCTGCTGCTGCCCACCGGAAAGCTGTGATGGAAATTTATTCTGGTGCCCCGTCAGTCCCAGTGTCTCCAAAAGGTCATCCATATTCAGAGGCGTTTTGGTCAGATATTCACAAACCTGAATATTTTCCCGTACCGTCAGATTAGGTACCAGATTGTAAAACTGAAAAATATATCCCAGATTATCCCGACGATACTCGGAAAGCTCCGTCTGGCTCAATCCGGCAATTTCCTTTCCATCCACCTTCACCGAACCGGAATCAATGGTGTCCAGCCCGCCAATACAATTCAAAAATGTGGATTTACCGGAACCGCTGGTTCCCTGTATCACACACATATCTCCCTGCTCCACTCCCGTGGTAATGCCCTTCAGAACCTGCACAAAACCTTCTCCTGCACCATAACTCTTTTTCAAATCCTTCACTTCCAGATACATGATCATCCTCCTTATTGATATTATTTATCATTAACATAACGCTGTTATGTTGCTGTTATTTTTTTAGGAACTGCCGTAACAGTTCCTTTTATCCTGAAACCTTCTGTCCCTTTCCTATCTTTTTCATGCAATATCTCAGTCACCCATGATATCCGGCGTTACACCAAACATTCCGTACCACCCGCAGACCATATACTTCACTGCGTGTCCCATATATCGGACAGCCTCAGCCTCCGTGTCAATATGTGTCACCGCATAAACAAATACATCAATCTGCATGTGTGCGATCCAATGGATCACATCATGCGAGATCTTCTCACCACCAATATGCTGCTGCATCATATCGGCCAGCATCCGGTAATGCCCCTCACAAATACGGACAATCTCATCTACTGCGCCTTCCATGGAGCTTCCCTGGGACCGCTCCAGTAAAAGACGGAACCGGTCACGATACTGATACAGAGCGTGGACAATGTTCAGGGTTGTCTGATAATCATCCGCATCGCCCTCCTGAGCTTCATTGCCATACAATTCTCCCGCTTCCATCGCCTGCTTCTCCCCCAGAAAATGTCTCTCCATCGCCTCACGGACTCCCGCCAGAGGCTCCTGCACCAGAGAAGCAAACAGATCATCCTTATCCTCAAAGAAAAAGTACAGGGCACCCGTGGTCACTCCCGCCTTTTTACAGATACTCCGGAGAGATGCTTTCATAAAGCCCTTCTCCAGAAACTCCTCCATGGCACATTCCTGAAGTCTTTTCCTGGTCTCATTTTCATCCTTCATATATGCCTCATTTCTGCTGTCACGCCTTTACATAACACCGTTATGTTATCATGGTAATAAAACATTGTCAAGAGTTTTATTACAATATCGGTATACTCCACCTATAAATTGGAAAAACTGTTTCAAAGTACCTAAATAGTGTATTCAACGATTGGAGGAGTAACCATGTCTAATATGTTTTGTTTTCAGTGTCAACAGACCGCCGGCAATAAAGGCTGTGTCAACACCGGTGTCTGCGGCAAGCAGCCCGAAACCGCCAAACTTCAGGATGAACTGGTGGAGGAACTGATCCGCCTTGCCACAGCAGCCCACAGCGCCGGAAAACATTCCCGCCTGACGGACCGCCTGCTGATGGACGGACTTTTTACCACATTAACCAATGTCAATTTTGACGATGAAGCGATCCGTGAATTTACAGACCGTGTCGTAAAGGAACGCAAAAAGCTCAGTGACGAAAAGATACCTGTCGTAGCACTGTGGGAGGGCGGCAATGACGAGGTGTCCCTCCGCTCCACTTTACTTTTCGGATTGAAGGGTATGGCTGCCTACGCCCACCACGCCATGAATCTGGAATATGAGGATGAAAGCGTCACAAAATGGTTTTACAAGGGACTTTGCGAAGTAAATAAAGAACATTCTGCTGAGGAATGGATCGAGCTGATCATGGAATTTGGCAAAGTAAACTTTAAATGTATGGAGCTTCTGGACCGTGCCAATACAGAAACCTTCGGTTCCCCATCACCGGTAAAGGTACAGACCGATATCAAAAAGGGACCTTTTATCGTAGTTTCCGGTCACGATCTGAAGGATCTGTCCCAGCTTTTGGAGCAGACAAAGGGCAAAGGGATCAATGTCTATACCCACAGTGAAATGCTGCCGGCTCATGGATATCCGGAGCTGAATAAATACGATCATCTTGCAGGTAACTTCGGAACCGCCTGGCAGAGCCAGCAAAAGGAATTTGACAACATCCCCGCTCCGGTGCTCTTCACAACCAACTGCCTGATGCCTCAGAGACCAAGCTATCAGGACCGGATTTATACGACATCTGTAGTAGGATATAAAGGTCTTCGCCATATCAGTGGGGACAAGGACGGAAACAAAGACTTCTCTCCGATCATTGAACATGCCTTACGGCTTGGAGGCTATGAACACGATCACAGCATGAGTGGGATCAACGGCGGCCACACACTGACCACAGGTTTTGGCCACGCCGCTATTCTTTCCCATGCAGAAGAGATCATTTCCTCGATCAAACAGGGGCATATTAAGCATATCTTTCTGGTGGGCGGATGTGACGGCGCCCACCCGGGCCGCAATTACTATACCGAGTTTGTAAAACAGACACCAATGGACTCTCTGGTGCTGACTCTAGCCTGCGGCAAATACCGCTTTAATGATCTGGATCTCGGGGAGATTGATGGCATTCCACGTATCCTTGATATGGGACAGTGCAATGATGCCTACAGTGCGATCCGGGTAGCTCTGGCACTCGCCGATGCGTTCGACTGCACCGTCAACGATCTGCCTCTGACACTGGTGCTGTCCTGGTATGAGCAGAAAGCAGTCTGTATCCTGCTGACGCTGCTGTCCCTCGGTATCCGCAACATGTATCTGGGACCAACTCTGCCGGCATTTATGTCAGAAACCGTCGTGAAGTTCCTCGTAGACACCTACAACCTGCAGCCGATCACCGCACCGGAGCAGGATATGGATGCAATTCTGGGACGCGGATAAATTCACATTTTACCGCAATCCCAGCACCAGAATCACAAGAATAATGCACGGAAGCACAAAGGTCACATAACCACGCAGAGCCTTTGGAAACTTCACACCGATACCGCTATTGGTCTCCGCCAGATATTTATCAAAGCCCCAGCCCCATTTTGTCACACAGAACAGCAAAAAGATCAGGGAGCCGCCCGGAAGCAGGAGATTACTTACAATATAATCTTCCAGGTCCAGCACCGTGCTTCCGGCCCCCCTTGGCTGAAAGCTGCTCCAGATATTATAACCAAATACCGCCGGTAAAGAAGCGATCAGAATGATCACGCCATTGATCAGGGCAGACTTCTTCCGGCTGATATTCCATTTATCCATACAGCAGGCAATGATATTCTCAAAGACCGCAATGATCGTAGAAAATGCCGCAAAGGTCATAAACAGGAAGAAAAATGTACCCCAGATCCTGCCTCCCGGCATCTGGATAAAGACATTTGGCAGAGTAATAAAGATCAGCTCCGGTCCTGCTCCCGGATTGATCCCGTAGGCAAAGCAAGCCGGAAAAATGATCAGACCGGACATGATCGCCACGAAGGTATCCAGCGCTGCGATCCGCAGAGATTCTCCCAGAAGTGTATGCTCTTTGCTCATGTAGCTTCCAAAGATCTCCATAGCACCAATACCAAGGCTCAGAGTAAAAAATGCCTGATTCATTGCCGCGATAATTACATTAAAAAGACCAACCGCTTCTACCTTTTTCCAGTCAGGGATCAGATAAAACTTCAGTCCGTCCACACCGCCCTTGAGAATGATACTGTTCACCGCAAGCACCACGATCAACGCCAGAAGTCCCAGCATCATCGGCTTGCTGATCTTCTCAACACCGGCCTGCAGACCAAAGGAACAGATCAAAAATCCAACCACTACGATCACAACCATCCAGAAAGTCATGCTCCCCGGATCTGCAAGCATATGATAAAACTTATCGGTGACTCCTTTCG
>CAKRHL010000190.1 GCA_934338765.1 uncultured Lachnospiraceae bacterium
GCTGTATTCTCTGCTTTTTAAGGTCCACGCTCATAACCTTTACATCTACAATATCGCCAACACTGACCACATCAAGGGGATGCTTGACAAAGCCCTTATTGGACAACTGTGAAATGTGCACAAGACCATCCTGATGAACACCAATATCCACAAACGCACCAAAGTCGATCACGTTTCGTACCGTACCCTTGAGGATCATCCCTTCCTTGAGATCCTTCATATCCAGCACATCTGTACGAAGGATCGGTTTCGGCATTTCATCTCTCGGATCTCTCGCCGGCTTCTCTAACTCCTTTACAATATCCTCCAGAGTGATCTCACCGATCCCAAGCTCCCGGGCCATTTTCTTGTTGTCCTTGATCCGGCTGGCAATGCCCTTCACTCCGGCTTTCTTTTCCTTTGCTGTCGGTGTATCCTGGGCGAGTTCCACCTGACTGTCTCCAAATGCCTTGGCAAATGCTGCTCCAAAGGCAGAGTTTGTATTGCGGATCACAAAATCCTTCTTTTTCTTTGGCTTCGGTGCCACACCACGCTTTTCGGTATTGGCCTTTGCCAGCTCTCCCTGAAGTTTTTTGACCTCTTCCATGGTCATATCCAGCTTCTCTAATAGCTGTCCGGCTGCCTCATAGGACTCCGGATGAACACTTGTGGCATCCAGCGGATTGTCTCCACCCTGGATCCGCATAAAGCCCGCACACTGCTCAAAGGCTTTTGGTCCAAGCTTTGCCACCTTTAAAAGCTGCTTTCTGTTGGTGAATTTTCCGTTCTCCTCGCGGTAAGTAACGATGTTTTTCGCAATCGTTTTGGAAATACCGGAAATGTACTCCAGAAGTGACGCGGATGCAGTATTCAGATCAACACCGACTTTATTGACACAATCCTCTACCACTCCTGTCAGTGTTTCCGTCAGCTTTTTCTGGTTCATGTCGTGCTGATACTGTCCCACGCCAATAGACTGGGGATCGATCTTTACCAACTCCGCCAGAGGATCCTGAATACGTCTTGCAATGGATGTGGCACTTCTCTGTCCCACATCAAAGTTTGGGAACTCCTCGGTGGCAAGCTTGCTGGCAGAATATACGGAGGCTCCCGCCTCATTTACGATCACGTACTGTACCGGCTTTTTGATCTCCTTTAACATCTCGGCAATGATCTGCTCGGATTCTCTGGACGCGGTTCCGTTTCCCACAGAGATCAGGGAAATATCATACTGGTCAATGAGCTTTTTGACAACTCTCTTTGCCTCGTCCACCTTATTCTGCGGTGCTGTCGGATAAATAACGGTCGTATCTAACACCTTTCCCGTAGGATCTACCACCGCCAGCTTACAGCCGGTACGAAATGCCGGATCCCATCCCAATACGGTTTTGCCCGCGATCGGAGGTGCCATCAGAAGCTGTTCCAGATTCTTTCCAAAGACACGGATCGCTCCATCCTCGGCTTTCTCGGTCAGCTCGTTTCTTACCTCTCTCTCAATTGCCGGTACGATCAGACGCTTGTAGCTGTCCTCCACAGCCTCTGCCAGAACCGGCTCTGTATTGGCATTCTCTGCTGTGATCACTTTTTTCCGAAGATACTGTAATATACGTTCCTCCGGTGCGATCAGCCTGATCACCAGCATCTTTTCCTTTTCTCCGCGGTTCAGTGCCAGCACACGGTGACCTGCGATCTTGCTGACCTGCTCCTGAAATTCATAATACATCTCATAAACAGACTGTTCCTTCTCATCCTTGGCAGTGGAGGTGATCACGCCCTCCTCCATGGTGAGCTTACGGATATACATTCTGTAATCTGCTTCATCAGAAATCTGCTCAGCAATGATATCTCTGGCTCCGTCAATGGCATCCTTTACCGTTTCTACGCCCTTTTCCACTGACAGATAGCTCTGCGCTTCCTCCTCCAGACTTTTGGTGGTTTCCTGCGCAAGAATGATACCGGCAAGACCATCCAGTCCCTTTTCCTTAGCAATGGTAGCTCTCGTTCTTCTCTTCGGACGGTATGGGCGGTACAGATCATCAACTACCACCTGAGTCTGAGCCTCTAATATCTGCTTTTTCAGCTCCTCAGTGAGCTTGCCCTGCTCCTCAATACTTGCCAGAACCTGCTGCTTTTTCTCCTCGAGATTCCGCAGATAGGTAAGTCTCTCCGACAGGTTCCGAAGCTGCTCATCATCCAGAGATCCGTGAACCTCTTTACGATAACGGGCAATAAACGGAATAGTATTTCCCTCGTCGATCAGCTTAATGACTGCCTCAACCTGCCACTCCTTGATATTTAATTCTTCTGCTATTTTTTTCTGTATATTCATAAAAAATACTCCTACATTTTTCTCCAAAAAGAAAGCGACTGAAACCAGTCGCTCTCCTTATTCTTTATCAACTTTTACGCGACAACAATATATTTCGAAGACTATCTCCGGGCTCCCCCGTATAAAAGATCCTTATTATCTCTTATACAACAGCTTTTATGCAAGACCGGTCTGATCTACACGGATCTTATTGATCACACCGTCAAGCTGTGCAGCAGCCTTCTCATAATCTCCCTCACTCATTTCCTCTGTTACAAAGGCAAATTCATCATCATATCCGGCATCCACCATCTTGACATTGCCAAACAGTTCCTTCACCTTGTCAGATTTCTGAGTCTTAATGCCACTGACACGTACAAAGAATACGTTTCTCGCATCCTCTGCTGCCACCAGATCAAGCTTCTCTGCATCCCAGAGTGTGATAATATTGACTCCGGCATGCTTTGCCGCATCCATCACGTCAGAAACAACAGCACTTGCAGTTGCAAGCTTTCCTGCTCCCTGACCATAGAACATAACGTCTCCGACCATATTACCCTTTACAAGGATCGCGTTAAACACGCCATCCACACTGTAAAGAGGATGCTCCGGATAGATCAGCTGCGGAGCTACCATTGCACTTACCTTGTCGCCAACCTTTTTGCTGGAACCAAAGATCTTTACCTTTGCTCCCATCTTCTTTGCATATGCAATATCTCTGTCTGTGATCTTGGTGATACCCTCTGTGTAGATATCCTCAAAATTAAGCTGCTTTCCGTAAGCCAGAGAAGTCAGGATCGCAATCTTGCGGCATGCATCATAACCCTCTACATCTGCAGTGGGATCCTTCTCTGCATATCCCTTATCCTGTGCATCCTTTAATACAGAGTCAAAGTCTGATCCCTTCTCTGTCATTTCTGTAAGAATGTAGTTGGTCGTACCATTCAAAATACCGGAAATCTCCAGAATCTCATCCGGTGCCAGAGATGTCTTCAATGGACGGATGATCGGAATACCGCCGCCGACACTTGCCTCAAACAGAAAGTTAATACTCTTTTTCTCAGCCAGCGCCAGAAGCTCCGGACCGTATGCCGCAACAAGTGCCTTGTTGGAAGTACATACGCTCTTGCCATTCTCCAGACATGTTTTTACAAATTCATAGGCAGGATGAACTCCTCCCATGGTTTCTACAACAATAGAAATCTCCGGATCATTTGCAACGATATCAAAATCATGCACAAGTATCTTTTCTACAGGATCTCCCGGGAAATCACGCAGATCTAACACTGCTTTCACAGAAATCTCCTGTCCTACTCTCTTTGCAATGACGTCCTTATTCTTTTCAAGGATCTCCACAACTCCGGATCCTACTGTTCCATAACCTAATACACCTACTTTTACCATGTTTGTCCTCCATCCTTTTGTCTTAGTGATTCGTTTTTGTAATCCATGCAAGATATGCGTTGATAAACGGATCAATATTCCCATCCATCACTCCCTGCACATTTGAAATTTCTTCATTGGTTCTGTGATCCTTCACCATTGTATATGGCTGCATAACATAGGAGCGGATCTGGCTTCCCCAGCCAATTTCCTTCGCCTCTCCACGAATGCCATTGGCTTTTTCCTGCTGCTCCTGCTGCTTTAAGATAAACAGCTTCGCTTTCAGCATCTGCATTGCCTTATCCTTATTCATATGCTGGGACCGCTCATTCTGGCACTGTACCACGATCCCTGTAGGATAATGGGTGATACGGATTGCCGATGAGGTTTTATTGATATGCTGTCCACCGGCACCACTGGACCGGTAAGTATCAACACGGATATCATCATCCGCGATCTCAATATCCAGATCCTCCTCAATGTCCGGCATTACATCACAGGACACAAAAGAGGTCTGCCTCTTGCCGGCTGCATTGAACGGTGAAATACGCACCAGACGATGCACACCATGCTCTGATTTCAGATAGCCGTATGCATTCTCTCCATTTATCTGCAGTGTGACAGACTTGTAACCTGCCTCATCGCCATCCAGGAAATCAAGCATCTCTACCTGAAATCCCTTTTTCTCAGCCCACCGCTGATACATACGGCACAGCATACTTGCCCAGTCGCAGCTCTCGGTACCGCCGGCACCTGCATGAAGAGTAAGGATTGCGTTGTCCTTATCATACTCACCGCAAAGAAGGGTCTCAATACGGATTGCCTCATATTCGCTGCAAAACTCATCATAGCTCTCCTGCACCTCCGGAACCATATCCGTGTCATTTTCCTCCTCTGCGATCTCAATGAGCATCAGCATATCCTCTCTGTCAGCACAGAGCTTTTCATAACGCTCGATCACATCTTTCAAATGCTTACTTTCCTGTACTATCGCTGTAGACTTTTCAGGATTATCCCAGAATCCCGGTTCCTCCATTGTCTTATCCAGCTCTTCAACCCGGTCTTT
>CAKRHL010000191.1 GCA_934338765.1 uncultured Lachnospiraceae bacterium
TCTCCTTCGATCACCTTAATGTCATGAACAACAAACTCTCCATCAAGTGTAATCGAAACGATTGCTTTCATCTTGCCTTCTTTTGCAATCTTGCGGATACGCACATCTGTTATCTGCATGTTTGAAACCTCCTTTGATTCCAGACAATATTGTTATTAAATAAGAAGAAACTCTCCTGTATTCATTCTGCGTCCGGCATCAAAGTGCATAACGCTCGTTTTTCTCGATCACAATGCGGATCTGTCCATTTTCGCCAATATACTCTGTATTTGCACGAATGGTATCTCTGCTTTCTACGATACAATTCTCAATATGTGTATTGTCTCCAATATAAACATCATTCAAAATGATCGAATTTTTAATGACACAATTGTTTCCGACATATACCTCTTTGAACAGAATAGAATCCTCTACCTGTCCATTGATGATACATCCACTGGATACAAGGCTGTTTCTTACATCAGAGCCCGCGTTATATTTTGCAGGCGGCAGATCCTGCACCTTGGAATATACATCCGGATACTGTTTGAAGAAGTAATCACGGATCTCCGGTTTCAGGAAATCCATGTTGGTGCGGAAGTAAGACTCCACAGAGGAAATATTGCTCCAATATGTATCCAGCTTGTATGCATAAATCTTTTTGATGTCCTTATAACGGATCAGGATATCCTTAACGAAATCGTATCTCTCCTCCTGATCAGCCTTTTCGATGAGTTCGATCAGCAGACGGCGGCGTACAATATAGATACCCGCAGATACCTGCTGTCCCTTTGCCTGGATCGGCTTCTCCTCGAAGCTTGTGATACGTCCGTCCATATCAGTAGAAACAATGCCAAAACGGCTCGGATCATCCTTTTCATTCATATCCGTTGTTACTACAGTAAAATCCGCCTTCTTGGCAATATGATACTCAAGGACTTTATTGTAGTCCATCTTGTATACGCCATCTCCGGACGCAATAACAACATATGGCTCGTGGCTGCTCTTCAGAAATCCAATGTTCTGTGCGATCGCATCTGCAGTCCCCCGGTACCAGTAACTGTTGTCCGGTGTAGTGGTAGGAGTGAATACATATAAGCCACCCTGCTTTCTACCAAAATCCCACCATTTTGAAGAATTCAAATGCTCATTCAGCGACTTTGCATTATATTGTGTAAATACAGCCACCTTCTGAATATGTGAATTCGTCATGTTGCTCAATGTAAAGTCAATGCTTCGGAAGCTGCCGGCTATTGGCATAGCTGCAATCGCTCTCTTGTTGGAAAGCTCTTTCATCCGGCTGCTATTACCACCAGCTAATACAATACCTATCGCTCTCATTCTCTGTCACCTACCTTAATCAAAGTCTCACCGCCGTCCAAAAGACCATTCGGATAATCTGCCGGCTCTGTAATGCCGGAAATTGCTGTGTTCTTTCCAATCTTAACGCCGTCCGGAATCACAGAATCCTCTCCGATGGTTACCAAACCAAACGCATAAACACTCGGTTTTACTTTGTTTTCCTTCTCCTCACCAATACCAAGCTCGCAATTCTTACCAACGGTAACTCCCTCTGCAATAATAGCCTTATCCACCGTTGTCCCTGCACCGATCGTCGCAGAACTCATAATGATGGAATCCCTCACCACAGCTCCTTCTTCGATCGTGACGCCACAACCGATCACAGAATTATGTACCTCACCGTAAATCTCACAGCCTTCTCCGATGATCGCCTTGTCCACAACGGCATCTTTCGCAATATACTGTGGCGGAATACGATCACTCTTGGTATAGATCTTCCAGAATTCCTCATAAAGGTTAAACACAGGAATCAGATCGATCAGCTCCATATTGGACTCCCAATAAGAGCCAAGAGTTCCTACATCCTTCCAGTATCCATTATACTCGTACGCAAAGATACGTTTTCCCTGCTCATGGCAATATGGAATAATATGCTTACCAAAGTCACACGCCGGCTGATCCTTCAGTTTGATCAACGCCTCGCGAAGTACAGGCCATGAGAAAATATAAATACCCATAGATGCGAGATTGCTGCGTGGATGCTCCGGCTTCTCCTCAAACTCCTGAATCTTTTTATGCTCATCCGTAATAACCACACCAAAACGACTTGCCTCTTCCAGTGGAACAGGAATGGTCGCTAACGTAACATCTGCATTGTTGGCTTTATGGAAGTCAAGCATAACCTCGTAATCCATTTTGTAAATATGATCTCCACCCAAAATAAGTACATAATCAGGATTGTACTGCTCCATATATCGTAAGTTCTGATATATTGCATTGGCAGTTCCTGTATACCACTCACTGCTGGTGCTCTTCTCATACGGCGGCAGAATGGAAACACCGCCGACATTTCTGTCCAGATCCCACGGAATACCAATTCCGATGTGAGTGTTCAGACGCAACGGCTGATACTGAGTCAGAACTCCAACTGTATCTACCCCCGAATTAATACAGTTACTTAATGGAAAGTCGATAATACGATACTTGCCACCAAATGAAACTGCAGGCTTTGCAACATCTGCTGTGAGTACTCCAAGACGAGAGCCCTGACCACCTGCCAGTAACATTGCAATCATTTCTTTCTTTATCACGATATCACCCCTTGTTGTTCAGAATAATTGTATTATAACACACTTTTCATAAATTGTGAATAAATTTGACAAATAATTCGGAAATTTTTTCTATTTTTTAGATATTTTGACTAATTTTTACCATCTTATTACATTTCACCTCCCTTTTCCAAGCAAAAAAATGCACAACACCCCCAGGTGTTTTCATAGAATAACAGAACAAATCCTTTTTTCCATTTTCTTCTCCTATAAATATCCAATAAAGGAATTGTAATTTTCCCCTTATTCGTTATAATAAGTTAAGAACATTACATATTATGATGTGGGTGTCAAAAGGTATTTTGACCCTTACGTCATAATATATATAGAAGAAAGGCGTGGTTTTTATTATGTATCAGATCGACTTTAACCATCCGGCAAATGTATATTTCATCGGAATCGGCGGCATCAGCATGAGTGGATTTGCCCAGCTTCTGCACGATTACGGTTTTCAGGTACATGGCTCCGATGCCCATGAAAGCAAGATCACAGATCATCTGGAATCACTTGGTATCCATATAATATATGGCCAGTCCAAAGAAAATATTACCGGCGACATCGACTTTGTGGTTTACACGGCAGCGATCCATCCGGACAATCCGGAGTTTAAGGCAGCAAAGGAAATGGGACTTCCAATGATGGAGCGTGCCGAAATGGTAGGACAGGTAATGAAAAATTACCGGAACGCCATTGCCATTTCCGGTACCCACGGCAAGACAACGACCACTTCCATGGTATCCCATATTTTTCTGGAAGCACAGAAAGATCCTACGATCTCCGTGGGAGGCATCCTGAAGGCTATCGAGGGAAACATCCGTGTAGGTCATTCACAGGATTTTATCACAGAGGCATGCGAATATACCAACAGCTTCCTGAAATTCCACCCAACCGCCGGTATTATCCTGAATATCGATGCGGATCATCTGGATTTCTTTAAGGACATTGACGATATCCGTCATTCCTTCCGCCGTTTTGCCGAGCTGATCCCGGAACACGGTGTACTTATTGTGAATGGTGAGATTCCAAATCTGTCTGCGATCACAGAAGGGCTGACCTGTCAGGTGATCACATTCGGTCTCACAAGTGACTGCGATTATTTTGCCGACAATATTTCCTTTGACGAGCACGGTTATGGTCATTTTGACCTGATCCACAACGGAGTCAAAGAAACCTCTATTGCGCTTCATGTCATTGGCCGCCATAATATTGCCAACGCTCTGTCTGCCATTGCGCTGGCACAGCATTATCATATTGATATGGATTCCATCAAACGGGGACTGCTGGCTTTTGAAGGCACAGAGCGCCGCTTCGAGCTGAAAGGCTCTTTCAACGGTGTGACTGTAGTGGATGACTATGCACATCATCCGACAGAGATCACAGCCACACTGACTGCAGCCGAGAAATATCCACACAAGCATCTGTGGTGCGTATTCCAGCCACATACTTATTCCCGTACCCGTGCCCTGTTAAAGGAGTTCGCACAGGCATTGTCCCAGGCGGAAAATATCGTTTTGGCGGATATCTACGCAGCCAGAGAGGACGATCCGGGGGATATTTCTTCCCGCACCCTGCAGGAGGAGATCAAAAAACTCGGAAAAGATGCCTATTATTTTCCGTCTTTTGAGGAGATCGAAAAATTTTTATCAGAAAAATGTATCAACGGTGACTTGTTGATAACTATGGGTGCCGGTAACGTCGTATCTATCGGAGAAGATCTCGTTCAAAAATAAGTTATCCACATTATCCACAATTTTTTGTCAAAAACTGTCGACAAATATTGTGGATAATTTTTGTTTATAAAACCCAGAGATTCACAGGGATTTTATAAGTTCCATCCGGATTATTCACATTATCCACAATTTTGAATCCACAGAAACCCACTGTTTATCGGTGTTTGCAAGTTTTTTTCTTTGTGTTATTATAGGATACAGACTTGAGATACAAAGCAGTTTTCTTATTAAAAGGAGCTGCTCAGAACGGAGGATTTTCATGGATAATATACTGCTGTGTTCCAACCATATAACATTGGTCACATCCATTCACAATACATTTATCGAGAAATATATGCTTCGGGCAAACGGAAGCTATGTCAAGGTATA
>CAKRHL010000192.1 GCA_934338765.1 uncultured Lachnospiraceae bacterium
AGCAGTCTGTAGGGGAATCGAACCCCTGTTTTCGCCGTGAGAGGGCGACGTCTTAGCCGCTTGACCAACAGACCATTTTCTCTGCTGCGCTTTACCGCGTCAGCAGTTGATATATTACACTACTTTCTGACAAATTGCAAGCATTTTTTTAAAGTTTTTCAAAAAAATTTGCAAATCTGTCGGAAAACCGCATATTTCCTAGGTTTCTAGCGACCAAAATATTGATCGATTCCGTCGGCCATTCCGACAGCCATCTTATTTCTGGTCTCTTTTTTCTGCATATAACGATCCTCGGAGGCATTACTTAAAAATCCCATCTCGATCAATGTCACCGGTATTTTGCTCCAGTTGGTACCGGTAAGATCATCTCTCAATGAGAGTCCTCTGTTACGGATTCCTGTTTTTTTGCAGTAATTTTTAAGAATACACCGGGACAGTTTTTTTGACTTCGCACTCAGCTTTCCGACATAACGGTTTCTGGTGGAAGGATATAACGCTGAAGCTCCCCTTACCGAAGAAGAGGCCGAGCTGTCCCCGTGGATCCTGATATAAATATCCGCACCGCTTTTATTGGCGATCTGCGCACGCTGTTTATTGCTGATATTGACTTCGTTTTTACTACGGATCATAACCACTTTATAGCCTCTGGATTCCAGCTCCTTTTGAAGCTTTTTAGCTACGATAAGATTTAATTTATACTCCGGCACATGAGATGCGACACCGGTGGCACCACCTGCCACCTTTGCCTTTCTGGTTGAAGAACCCGGTCCCACCGGCTCCGTAGAGCTGTCTCCACGGGACTGATGCCCGGCATCAATGGCAACCACCTTTTGGCGTTCTGCCGCCTGTACCTTCTGACCGTTGCCCTTAATGATGCCAAACTTGTTAAACGGATAAATCCGTAATACGGCCTTACCTTCGATCTTGTCTCTGGTTACCGGTCCTACTTCCTCATAACGGCTGTCCTCGCTGACCTCACGGTTGTCTCCCAACACAAAATACTCGTCCTTGCCGAGCTTTAACGGTTCTGAGGCAATCCCCGACTCCGTCATAGGGTCCTTGCCGTAATTCTCCTTGAGAGCCTTGCCATCAATATAAATCGTGTCACCAACGATCTGAATCGTCTCTCCCGGCAGACCGATCACACGCTTGATATAATAATCCTCATTCTCTCTGCCATACGGATAAAATACAATGATATCAAATCTCTTGGGATCCGAAAAATGGTATGACAGCTTATCCACCAGCAGATTGTCCTCATCCTGCAGGGTAGACTCCATAGAAGTACCGTCCACGATCGTTCTCTGTATCACATAACGTGGAACTACCATCACACAGATTACAACAATAGCCACATATACGATCAGCTCAAGCAGCGCTCCTCTTATTTTCTGAAGCTTTGTCTTCTTTTTCTCAGTCTCCTCTGCCACTGCTTCTGTCTCCACAAAATTTTCTTCTTCCTGTTCTATTTCCTTTATCTGATCCTGTTTTTCGTCCATACTTTACCTCCATGCCCTCAGGGATCTGTATTAGTCCTCCTCAGAGAAGGAAAGGAAGGATTCTGCCTCCTCGGCTCTTTCCTGTGCTTCCTGCGCTTTTCTTGACTCAATCTCAGCAGCCTCTTCCTCGCTGAGGATATGGATCTTGGAACTGCTAAGCTCCTCAATAGCAGTAGACAATGGCTTTGGGCATTTGGACTTTACTAAGGGCTGTACTCCGTCAATAAGCTGACGTGCTCTCTTGGATGTCGCCAGAACGATAGAATAACGGCTGTTGACTACCGGAGCCTCTCCAGTCTCTACCTCGCTGTTTACCAGTTTCATTAAGTCTGTATAAGATGGATGTAACATAATATTCCCCTTTCAAAATTTACTTTATATTCATATGCTAGCTTATAGAATATCGCAAAAACACAAAATTATCAACTATCTTTTTTCAAACTCCTGTTTAATGACCTGGATAAAATCCTCCTGCTGCTCTCTCTTGTAGTGAAGAGAACGGATTAAGCTATGTACATTTTCCACGCACTCATCCAGATCATCATTGACCACAATGTAGTCGTATTTCTCCATATAACTGCACTCTTCCTTGGCTCTTGCCATACGGTCCCGGATAACCTCCTCCGTCTCGGTACCTCTGCCCCTGAGCCGGTTTTCCAGCACATCTACCGCCGGAGGTGTCAAAAAGATCAGGTTTGCCTCCGGAAGGATATCTCTTACATGAAGAGCTCCCTGCATCTCAATCTCATGGATCACATCCTTGCCCTGCTCCAGCTGCTGTACCACGTACTCCTTTGGGGTTCCATAGTAATTTCCCACATACCGGGCATATTCGATCAGCTGATGCTCAGCGATCATCTGCTCAAACTCTTCCTTTGTCTTAAAGAAATATTCTCTGCCATCCTGCTCCCCCTCCCGTGGAGACCTGGTCGTTGCTGAGATGGATAAAACATAATCAAATTTCTCCAGAAGCTTTTTTACAACTGTTCCTTTTCCTGCTCCTGAAAATCCCGAAATTACGGTAAGAACTCCTTTGTCTGACATTTTTATTCCTCCATTTCCATATTCCGCAGCTCGCCTTCCTGCGGCGAATGAACTCTGCTCTCGATGGTTTCCGGCAAAAGTGCCGACAGCACCAGATGACCGCTGTCCATTACCAGAATACATTTAGTCTTTCTGCCACAGGTGGCATCTACCGCCAGCCCGGCATCCTTCGCATTTTGTATCATACGTTTGATCGGTGCCGCATCTGCACGGACAATACTGATAACCTTATTCATATTGACCACATTTCCATAACCGACATTAACTAACATATAATGATCATGCCTTTCTATAGCCCAACATCCTGGAAATCTCCCGGCAGATATAAATCCTGCAAAATTATCCGGAGTGATTTCTGTCTGCTTCGTTACTCGATATTCTGAATCTGTTCTCTGACCTTCTCGATCTCCGTCTTGAGATCGATCGCGATATTGGATAAAGTCCTGTCATTGGCTTTAGAGAGTATGGTATTGGACTCCCGGTTCATTTCCTGTGCAATAAAGTCCAGCTTACGTCCAATATTGTCCCCCAGCTTTAAGGTATCTCTCATATTCTTGATATGGCTGTGCAGACGCACTGTCTCCTCGTCTACGCAGACCTTATCCGCATAAATCGTCAGCTCTGTGGCAAGAACGCGCTCATCGATGTTTTTATCCCCCAGAAGCTCCTCGACCTTTTCCGTGATCCTGCTGCGGTACTCTTCCATCATTTCCGGCGAACGTTTCTCCACATCACATACCATCTGCTCAATGCCATCCAGCTTTTCGTTCAGATCGTGGAACAGATGCTCCCCTTCCTTCTCTCTCGCTTCCACAAAATGGGCCGCTGCCTGACGAAGTGTCTCCTCAAGTACCGGAAATAATGTTTCCTCATCATCCTCTGCTTCATCCAGAGCAATGACATCCGGCATCCGGATCAGTGCCGCTGCAGAGATCCCCTTTTCCAGTCCAAAGGTCTGTGCTGCCTTTTCAATGGCATCCATATATCCCTGTGCCACCGTGTCATGGTAATCCACCTTTGTTTTCTTTCCTGCATAATCCTCATAGGAAATATAAATATCAATCTTTCCCCGGGCTGCAAACTCCTTTACCGTAGAACGCACTGCATTTTCAAAGACATTAAACTTCTTGGGCATCTTGATCCCGATATCGCAGTATCTGTGATTGACCGCTTTCATCTCTACTGAGATCTTATAATCCTCCGTAATGGTCTCACTCCTGCCAAACCCCGTCATACTTTTAATCATGATAATCCCACTTTCTCCTTTCCCAGCCCGTATACTTTGGGCTGCAGGCACACTTTTCCCCTTTTTCTCCTGTCCCTGTACCCCGGACAGAAATCCTCTATTTTATATAATTATCGTTTTTCCGCATCCTCTGACCGCTCCGGCATCTTTTCCTGCTTAACCTGTTCCGCCTCATCATCATCCCCTGCCGGCACAGTCTTTTCCTGCTCCGTATCTGCAGCCGCAGCTTTGTCCAAATGCTCCCCCTCCGATGCAGCTGCATCGATCGGTGTCTGCGTCAGAAGCTGCATCAGAGAAATCTTGTCCTCTGCATCCCGGCGCAGATTGGCATTTCTCTTTTCCTGCTTGGTATAGAGAATATAATGCTTATCTCCATTGACATCTGTCTGAATACTTTTCAGATCCATATACATTTCTGTCTCCGGACTAAGGCTTTTATGATACAGACGAAGCTCCAGATAATCCTTTAGCAGACGGTAGATCATTGCAAACAGCGGCACACCCACGATCATGCCCGCAATGCCCCACAAACCGCCAAATAACAGAATTGCAAACAACACCCAGAATGCCGTCAGTCCCGTAGATTCACCTAATATCGCCGGTCCGATCACATTGCCGTCAAGCTGCTGAAGGACAACGATAAATATAACAAAATAAACACATTGGATCGGATTGACCAAAAGGATCAGAAGTGCACTTGGCACCGCTCCGATATACGGACCAAACACCGGGATCACATTGGTCACACCAACGATCACGCTGATCAGCAACGGATACGGCAGTTTCAGGATCCACATCACAATAAAGCACAACACTCCGATAATGGCCGAATCTACGATCTTTCCTACGATAAATCCACTAAATGTATCATTTGTCAGACG
>CAKRHL010000193.1 GCA_934338765.1 uncultured Lachnospiraceae bacterium
CATAAGCAGCTGCTCTGCTGACCCTGTTCCAGCTTATTTCGATCCCTGCGCTTTGATCCATTTTTGCCGATGCCTTCATCTGATCGATGGGACGTACATCTGCCGCCATAGACGCCGTAAATGCATCCGAGGACACCTCCCCCTGCTTTGCCGGTCTGCAACTCACAAGCAATGTCCCACACACCAGACATATAAGCCCGGATATCACTATTTTTCTGCGCATCATAATAATCCTCATTTCCCTAATGTTCCGATTTCAAATTATCGCTGTGCCTTCCTGATTCCATTGCTGCATCCGCAGCGCTGTGAATCGTAGCTTTTATCCAAACAATCCGCTAAAGAAATCCTTGATCGCATTGAAGATATTTGAAAAGAATCCTCCTACCTTCTCTGATAAGCCCTCTGTATCTACCTTACTGAAATCAATCCCGGAGTCCTTCAGCTTATTGTAAATATCCTTCGCCTGCTCCTTGATGGCATCCACGTCCACATCTACCTTGGAGACCTTTTCCATCATATCCGTGATCTTGTTGACATCGTCATCCGACAGATTCAGATCCAGTGCATTGGCAGAAGCATTAATGGCATCCTTAATATCATCCCTGGTGGTAAGATTGTCGGAAAATACCTTCTGCTTCACCGCTGCAACCAGCTGCTCTACCTTTTCGGAATCGCCGATGGTATCTGCCAGCTCTGCCGTGGTCACAAGCTCATCCGTTGCTGCGTCCATGGTTGACTCAGAGATATCCCTGCCTGTCATAACAGAATATGCCTTCATAGCTCCTACCAGAGCAGAGGTGCCGGATATTCCAAAAGGTCCCACGACAGTTACCTGTGCATCCTCCAGCCCTGCCGTCACCAGGGCATTGCAATACATACCTGAGGTACAGTAAGTAATATTCTTTGTCTCTACCTGAATACCGCTTCCCGCCTCTGTCTTAACGATCATAACGGAGGAAAGTGCACGGCTGCCGATCACCTTGGAATCAATATAATCTCCCAGATAATCATGCTCCTCCTGATTGGTGATCTCAATGGTTTTGTAATTGGACAGATCCGACTCGCTGATTCCAAACTCCTGCAGCACCTTCTGCTTCTCACCGGCCTTCAGATCCTGTCCAAAGGCAATATAACGGTCATAGCTGGTATCTTCCCCACTGATCACCGCATCTGCCGAGACAGACTTTCCCGGCATACACAAAAGTCCTGCACAGAAAAGTACACCAAATAATATTTTCATTCCATGTTTCATCCCTGTTTCCATCCTTTCCTGAATAATCACCTTCTCCCCCTGCCGGTCATCTGTCGGCAAAGGTATTATCACATCTTCTATCTTCGAGGACAGTTTACCACAAAAGCCCCCCACAGAAAAGCGGGGAGCTTATCATTTCAGAAAAATATAATGAATTTACTGCCAGATTCTGTATTAAAATCCTTAGATGGCCTTTCCTGTCTGGATTCTTTCCATTGCACGCTTTGTATTTTCCAGACTTCCAAAAGCAGTCAGTCGGAAATATCCTTCTCCACTTGGTCCGAATCCGGATCCCGGAGTACCTACAATGTTAAGTTTTTCCAGAAGATAATCAAAGAACTCCCATGATGTCATCTTATCCGGAGTCTTGAGCCAGATATATGGAGCATCTGTGCCGCCATAAACCTCGTAGCCTGCACCGGTAAGACCCTCACGGATCAGTTTTGCATTGTTCATATAATAAGCGATCTGCTCATTTGTCTGCTTTCTTCCCTCATCAGTGTATACTGCTGCACCGGCTGCCTGAATGATATAAGGTGCACCGTTAAACTTGGTACCGTGACGGCGTGCCCACAGGCTGTGAAGTGTCACATCACCGGATTTAAGCTCCTTCGGAACTACGGTAAATCCAAGACGTGTTCCTGTAAAGCCCGCATTCTTGGAGAAGCTTCGAAGCTCGATCGCACAAGCGGTTGCTCCCTTACACTCATAAATACTGTGTGGTACATTTTCAGAAGAAATATATGCTTCATAAGCCGCATCGTAGATGATCACTGCTCCTACCTTCAAGGCATAATCAACCCATACCTGAAGCTGATCCTTTGTGATCGTGGTACCTGTCGGATTATTTGGAAAACAAAGATAAATAATATCCGGTGTATCCTTTGGAAGCTCCGGCACAAAATTGTTCTCCTTGGTACATGGCATATAAATGACATCAGACCATTTCTCTGTAGCCGGATCATATGTACCGGTACGTCCTGCCATTGCATTGGTATCTACATATACCGGATAAACCGGATCACAGACAGCAATCTTGTTATCCTGACTGAAAATATCTCCGATATTGCCGGAATCACTCTTTGCTCCGTCACTGACAAAAATCTCATCGGCTGCAATATCGCATCCTCTGTCCTTATAATCCTTCTGTGCGATCACATCACGCAGAAACTCATATCCCAGATCCGGTGCATATCCCTTAAATGTCTCCTTCTTGGACATCTCATCAACCGCACTGTGAAGTCTGTCGATCACAGCAGGTGCCAGTGGCAATGTCACATCCCCAATACCAAGGCGGATAATATCCTTGTCCGGATTTGCCTCGCTGTATGCTGCTACCTTTTTGGCAATTGTTGAAAAAAGATAACTTCCCGGTAACTTTAAATAATTGTCATTAATCTTAAACATTTTATTGCCCCTTTCTATTTCAACTGTCCCCTTTATAGGACAGTTTCGATCAACATCATTCACTCACGTCTCAAAACCCACTTTGCAGCCTTTTTGATCATATGCTTCACTCCGGTACCCTGCTTCTTTAACTCGGCAATCTCTTCATTTTTCTGGAGGATCTTGTCTCTCTGCATAACGATCACTTTACCGAGGATATCTACCATCTCCTCTGTGGTATATGTCTCAGCTTCACCGGTTCCTTCCGTCACGATCTCATCCTTAAAGAGGACACCGTCTTCTCTGCCAAGATAATCTCTGGCAACCTTTTCATTGCCCTCCCGGTACTTCTCCAGAAACGCCTGATGTTCCTCCTCTGAGAAATATCTTCCGGTGGAATATCCGCCCTCTCCAACTTTTTCCTGCTGAATTGTAGTAAGCATTGGCACAACAAAATTTAATTTTGTTGTAAAACGCGGATTGGCATTTAACAGACGCTTTGCCTCAAGACATGCGCCCTCCAGACTTGCATTTACCACATGATCCGACTGCTTGAACTCATCTGTCATTTCCAGATCAAATAAATGAAGGAAATCAGAAATAATATTGCCTCCATAATACTGCTGCTTCTCATATACACGAACGATAATATTTTCTCTGCCAACAGCCGCAGCCATCTCCTCCAGACGTTTGTCATAATCCAGCTTAAAATATTTTGCTTTCTTGGATACAATATAATCACTGAAACAAGTATTCATATACTCCTTCACCTGCTGTGCCCAGTAAGACTGGATCAGCAGATCCTGTCTGCGCAGATATACAATGATCTTCATATCTGCTCCTGCCTCTGCAAGCTTTTCTTTATAATGAAGCAAACGCTCTGTCGTAATGTCCTTATTATTCCAGATTTGTTCATCTGACAAAACAAAGACCGGAAAATTATCCAGCATACCGGTCAACTTCTCCAATGCCTGATCTGCCACCTCTCGCTCCTGATCACGAAGGCGTTTGTGGTTCTCATCAAAAATATATGCATTTAAACAATGGCCATTTCGATTGGAACTGATTCCCGGAAAATCAAACCCAAGATTTGGGTAACAGACTCCTTTTTCCTTTAATAACTTACGGTTCTTTGTACAAAATACCTGAATTGCAGAGGTACCCGTCTTTGGTGTACCCACATGAATGTATACTGTAGACATATCTTCCTCCCTTTTGATTATAAAGAAAAAACCCCGAAAGCAAATAGCTTCCGAGGTGCCCCTGCCAAGGATTCATCCGCATCACACACTCAATCCCTGCGCAATCGAGGTGACAGGATTTGAACCTGCGACCTCTGCGTCCCGAACGCAGCGCTATACCAAACTTAGCCACACCTCGAATTTGGTTGTAATCCCTGTATGTGAGCTTTATGACATGCATACGATATACATCTGTCGTAAAACCACGTTCTATATATTAGCACACTTGTTTTTTCTTTGCAAGTCTTTTTCCAAAATCTTCTCCAACATTTTTAATGCCCTCTTATTTTTCTCCACATCATGAACCCGGACAAAATCCCAGCCGGCCATACCTGCCAGCACAGATGTCACCATAGTGCCTTCCTCTCTCTCTGTCACCGGCAGATCCAGTGTCAGTCCGATCACCGATTTCCGGGATGCTGCTAACAAGAGCGGCAGATCAAACCGTTCAAACAGCTTCAGATTTGCCAGGATTTCCAGATTCTGCTCATAATCCTTCGCAAAACCAACACCCGGATCAAGGATCATTCTGTCTCTGCTGATCCCTGCCTGCTCACCTATAGAAATACTGTCCTCCAGATCAGCCAGTACATCCTGCAGAAAGTCCTGATATACTGCCTGATCCCTGTTATGCATCACGCACACCGGCACATCATATTTTGCAATGATCTGTGCCATGGTACCACAGTCCCATACAGAAGCCTGTCCCTCCGGAGCATAAAACTTATCATAGCGAAGTCCCCAGATATCATTCGCAAGATCTGCTCCCGCTGCCAGT
>CAKRHL010000194.1 GCA_934338765.1 uncultured Lachnospiraceae bacterium
TCACTTTGTCATTTTCCAGTGCCTCTCTGCTCATCCAGCAGGAAGCGGAGGTTCCACCCCAGTTACAGCCGATGATCCCCACCGGAACATCTAACTGTGCAGCAAGCTTTCTGGCAAAATAATAGCCAACAGCGGACCAGCGTCCTACATTCTCCGGACAGCAAAGCTCCCAGCAACTTTTCTCCTCCTGCTCATAAAGCTCATCACAAAGATAAGATACCTTTGGGGTATAATAAAAACGAAGAAGCTCATTGTGTGCCTCTGTCACTGCGACAGCTCCGTTCTTAGAATTCTGAAGCTCCAACTCCATATTGGACTGTCCACCGGCAAGCCAGATCTCACCGTACATAACGTCCTCGTAGACCTTTTCCTCGTCCTTATCCGTCCTGACCGTCAGCACATATGGGCCACCTGCCTCCATCGGCGGCAGAAACAGCTGCCATTTCCCATCCTGTACATAGGTTACAACACGGGCATCCTGTATGGTAACTGTCACCTTCTTAGCATCTGACTCTCCCCAGATCACAACTGGTTTTCTTCTCTGTAAGATCATATGATCACTGAATATCGCTGGTAATTTAAGCATGGTATCCGATTCCTCCATTCCCGATTGCATAATCTATCATTTTTCTCAATTAGACCTATTATACAACTTTTTACATACTCATTGCAATTCCTTTTTGTAACCTTTATAATAATGATACAGGATTATAGATATTAGTCAGATATATCAATCTTATAAATTACGTCTGATGAGAACAGGGGGAATCGTATGAATCAATCAAGAGATCAGCATCATATCCGAAACAGGGTTATCCTTGTAATTGTGGTTCTGGCATTGATCGGATGTTTTGGCCTTCTGCGCCGGAATGCCCGTGTCCACTTTTATAAAGATGAGGGAACTGTCGGCAATAGCAGCACCAATCTGTTAAACGGCGGCTTGTTTGCAAAGTCCGGAGATACCATTTACTTTGCAAATCCCTATGACCAGAACTCCCTGTACTCTATGGATACTGGTCTGAAGCATATCAAAAAGATCTACAACGACTACACCAGCTACATTAATGCTGCCGGAGATTATATTTTCTACACCCGTAGAAACGATAAAAAGGGAGCCGATTCCAAAGCTTTGTTTTCCTTTAGTACCACAGGACTTTACCGGATCAGTACAAATGGACAGGGTCTGAAACAGCTTTATAATGATCCCTCCCAGTCGCTGAATCTCCTGGGCAACCATATTTACTACCAGCGGTACGACCGGAAAGAGGGATTACAGCTTTTCTGCATCGGCATCGATGGCAAAAAGGACACCATGCTTCTGAAAGAAGGAGCCGCTCCGGTCATTGCCAATGACACCATCTATTATACCGGGGTGGACAGTGACCACAATATTCACAAGCTTTCCATATCGGGAGGCAGTCCAAGTGTTATCTACGAGGGGAATTTTACCGGACTTTCCTATGTAAACGGGGCTCTGTATTGCATGGATATGGATAATGACTATACTCTGTGCCGTCTGGATCTTTCCACACTGGAGATGACACATCTCACCCAGGTCCGTATTGCCACCTATAATGTCAGCAGTGACGGTGCTACCGTTTATTATCAGGTTGATAACGGCAAGGACAACGGCTTATATGTTCTGGATACAAAATCCGGAGCACAGACACAGCTTCGCTCCGGAAATTATAATTATTATCATATTATTGACAACTATCTGTTTTTTGAAAACTTTGACGGCAGCGCCGCCTATGTGATGAATCTTTCTAACGAACAGATTGAGGATTTTCATCCCAAAAAAGAAAACTAACTTTATTGACTAAAATTATATAACATCGTCTTAAGAATCTTCTCTCCCCTGAAGCTGCTGCTTCATTTCCAGCATACTGCAGCCATTCAGGGGATTTTTTGCGTATGGCGCGATCTCACACATGGGGTCCAGCACAAACATCCGGTTCGCCATTTCAATATGAGGTACAGTCAGCTTCTCTGTCTGAATGATCTCCTGATCATATAAAAGAATGTCCAGATCTACGGTTCTCGGTCCCCAGCGAACGATCCTCTCTCTCTTCTGGCTCTTTTCAATCTCACCAATCATCTCCAAAAGCTCCTCCGGTGTCCGCAGCGTCCGCAGCATCACGGCTCCATTCAGAAAATCGTCCTGCTCCACGCCTCCCACCGGTGCTGTCACGATATAAGAGGATACCTTTTCCACTTTTGTCCGGGCATCCTTCTGCAAAGCCTCCACCGCCTGATCCAGATGACCTTTTGTATCTCCCATGTTGGAACCAATGCTTAAATATGCCGTATGCCACTGTCTTGTCACGGATACTGCAACCGTCTGAAGTGGCAGATGCACCGGAGCCCACGGCTTCTCCACTTCTACTGAAACCTTTTCCGCCGCAGCATATTTCAGTAAAATCTCCTGCGCCAGATATTCTGCCAGCTTTTCGATCAGCCGGAAAGTATTTTCCTGCGTCTTCCGGGTAACAAACTCTGCCACCTCCGCATAATTTACAGAATAGGACAGATCATCTGTCTGACCCGCTTTTCGTACATCACAAAACAATTCTATGGAAATCACAAATTTCTGTCCCAGAGCATTTTCCTCCGGCATTACTCCATGCTTTGCAAAAACCTCCAGCTTTTTTATTTTGATACAATCCACTGTATTTATCCTCTTTTCTGTCATATTAGGGCTCATCATTTCCCATCATCCTGATGAAACAGCACATAGCCCGGCGTCATGGTACACCATAGCACCAGCTTCTGAGGCAGATGATCATAATTTTTGCCAAGCTTGTAACCAAACAACTTGAATCCGCACTGCAATGCAAAATAAAATGCCTTTCCAAACTTTCCCCGTTTTATCAGATAAAACAGAGTGCTTTTGGCATAACCTGCTCCCTCCTTCTCGGAGGAAACAATTTCGAACACTTCCCTGTACTGTTTCTGGGATACACCCAGATCAAAGTTTCGGTGAAACTGCTGCATACAGCTATAATTGTGAGAATGGATCACCTCCGCGCTGCCACAGTAAACCACCTGATATCCTGCCCGGATCATCCTGGAAGCCATGATCATATCCTCATTAAAGATAGTCGGATGTACAAATCCCCCCTGCTCCATATAACGGTCTAAGCGGTACATGGCACATACATCAGAACAAAAATACGTCTTGATCCCCAGCCGTTCCAGATCCGCCTTACTCTTTACCTTATCCTCCGGCGGATAATTATGAATCCTGGTGAGGCGTTCCAACAGATCAGCTCCCTCTCCTGCCAGCTGTCTGGCATAGGTGATCGCAGTCCTGTCATCATGAAAAGGCTTCACCAGCCGTTCCAGCAGATCGGTGCCCGCCGGAACCGCATCCTGTGTCATAAACAAAAGATAATGCTGCGGTATCTTTTCTCCGAAGCCTTCCCCTGCCAGCCTTGCACCATAATCTCTGGTTGCTCCATGATCAAATTCCCTTTTTGGGATCGCATGCACTGTCATTCTCTGATCCAGCGGCTCCATCACCTGCTCCCCATCCTCTATGGTCTGCAGCACATAGATATGATGAGGCTTCACACTCTGCTCCAGCAACAGCCGGATCAGTTTATGAAAGGAATCGTCTGGCCGATATGCCGGTATGATCACATCAATCACTGGTATCTCTGTTTTTTCCATAATAATCTGATATTCCTTTCCCTGCCTGCTGACCGGAAGCCGCAGACACAATTTTCTCACGAAGCCTGTTATTCTATTCTGCCAAGCAGCCTTCCAACTACAGCAACCGCTTCCTGTGCATCTTCGGAGTATCCGTCCGCACCGATCTCATCCGCAAAGCTCTGCGTGATCACAGCACCTCCGATCATTACCTTGCAGGACAGGTTCTGCTCATGAACCATATCAACCACTTTCTTCATCTCCATCATTGTCGTGGTCATCAGCGCCGACAACCCGATGATATCTGCATTTTCCTTAATCGCCGCCTCAATGATCGTCTCCGCCGGCACATCCTTGCCCAGATCAACCACATGATAACCATAGTTCTTCAGCATCAGTGCCACCAGATTCTTTCCGATATCATGAATGTCATGCTCTACCGTAGCAATCACAATGGTTCCCAGTGATTCCCCGGAACGCTTTTCTGCCAGGATCGGCTCCAGATAATCAATGGATGCCTCCATGGTCTCTGCACTGGAGATCAGCTGTGGCAGATAATAGATCTGTTTTTCATACAGATCCCCCACATGAATGATCCCGGGGATCAGACTTTCATCAATAAGCTGCTGTGGATCCTTTCCACCCTTCACAGCCTGCTCCACCAGCTTCTGTGCCCGCTGCTTCTTCCCCTTGACAACTGCTTCGAAGATCTCATCCCCCTGCCTGTCCTCCGGGATAGCTGCGGATGCCTTCGTTCCACTGCTTACTGATGTTTTCAGGCTCTGGCTGTCTACCTCTCCACTGACCATGGTAAGCTTATGCTCATTCACACGCTCAATATAACGCAGATCTGCATCCGGCTTGTTCATCAACAGATCCGAAGCATATACGGCATGCATCAGCAGATCCTGGGACGGATTGGCAATCGCCATGGTCAGACCGTTCATAATGGCCATTGCCATAAAATTACTATTGACAAAAGCTCTC
>CAKRHL010000195.1 GCA_934338765.1 uncultured Lachnospiraceae bacterium
CCCGCCTCGCGATCATGGAGTATCTGACCAGTGGCATCACTGCAAACTTTGATATGTACCAAAAAACGGACGCCATCGTCAGAGCATCCGTAGACTCCGGTTACCGTACAGTGCTGTGCGGCAGCGTCAACAATTTTGTGAGCAGTGTCGAAGAGCTGGAGCAGCATTTTCTCCGGTACAATGATCATCATCCGCTGATCACATCCCAGCTTGGATTTCACGCAGAATATACCACCAGTGAGGAAATCCTCCGGGGGATCGCAGAATTGAGCCATAAATATAAGGCCCCTGTATATACACACAATTCCGAAACAGCCTCTGAAGTTGCCGACTGCGTCAAACGCACCGGTTATACACCGACCGTTTACATGGAACGCCTGGGACTTCTTGATCACGGCGGAGGCGGCTTTCACTGTGTCCATATGACAGAAGAGGATCTGGATATTTATAAAGAAAAGAGTTTATGGGTTGTCACGAACCCATCCTCCAACCTCAAGCTTGCCAGCGGAATCGCTCCTCTGACCCATATGCTGGACAGAGGAATCTCTCTGGCGATCGGTACCGATGGTCCTGCCAGCAATAACTGTCTGGATATGTTCCGGGAAATGTTTCTGACCACTGCCTTACAAAAGGTAACGGATCAGGATGCCTCTGCAATGGATGCCAATATCGTCCTGCGCATGGCAGCATCAAACGGAGCCCCGGCCATGTGTCTGCCGGACTGTGACTGTCTTGCCTCCGGCAAACAGGCGGATCTGATCATGTTAGATATCCACCAGCCAAATATGCAGCCCATCAATGATATTACCAAAAACATTGTCTACAGTGGCAGCAAACAAAATATTATGATGACGATGGTCGCCGGAAATATCCTGTATGAAAATGGAACATATAAAATAGGCGAAGATCCTGAACGGATCTCCGCCAAAGTAAACGAAACCATCCACCGTATCTCCCGGTCATAACATTCGATTTTTTTTGAATATAACAAAAAGAACAACACAGATCAATACCGTGGCAACCGAAATGATCGAAAAAGCATGTGCTGTCTGTGCCAGCGGAACACTTACATTCATACCGAAAAATCCGGATATGATCGTTGGCACAGCCATCACTAGCGTAATGGCTGTCAGATATTTCATGACATTATTCAGCCTGTTATCGATCACCGAAGACAACAGCTCTCTGGTTCCGTTGATAATATCACGGTAAATACCTGTCATCTCGATCGCCTGCTGGTTCTCCACGATAATATCATCCAAAAGCTCTTTATCCTCCGGATACTGCTCCAGTCTCTTATAACGCGTCAGACGATCCAGCACCACGGCATTGGCTCGCAGGGATGTTGCAAAGTATACCAATGTAGACTCCAATGCGTGAAGATCGATCAGATCAATATCCTCAGTATCTCCGTCGATCCGTTCCTCAATCTCTGTCCTCTTTTTGTCAATGATCCGCAGTGCACTCTGATACAACGTAGCGATCCGGAACAATATCTGATATACAAAGCGAAGTCTTTTTTTGGTACTAAACTCCTTAACTCTACCTAAAACAAAGGACTGTAGCACCGGCGTATCCTCCGTACATACTGTAATGATCGCGTCATGTGTCAATATGATTCCCAGAGGAATTGTGGTATATGCTTCCTTGTCCATACGTATCTCTGTGGTAGGAATATCCACCAGGATCAGCGTATAGCCATCCTCCAGCTCAATACGGGAGCTCTCCTCTTCATCCAGTGCCGCCAGCAGATCTGTAATATCCACATCAAGCTTTCTGGCGTACTCCTCACCCTCACCCTCGGAAGGATTGACCATCTGTACCCAGACTCCTTCGGTCAATTCATCCTCCTCGTGGATCTTTCTATCATCTGTACGATATATCTTAACCAATCCAATCACACCAATCTATAGTTTCTATCTAAACCCATACATAAATATCAAATTTATCTGTATAAAACAGTATAACATTTTTCTTTCATATTCGACAACCCTGAACTTACGGGATTGCCAAGGCTTTACATACTTTTTACAGTCTTTCATTAAAACAGCGGGATTCCCTGTTTCGGCAGTTCTTCCTTGATCTTCTCCAGCATCCGGTAACGGACATCCCAGTAATCCGCTGTTGCAACCCACGCTTTTGCCTGAAGCCTGACTCTGCCGGGATTTAATTTATCAATATTTACACTGCGGTCACGGTCCTGGCATATCTTCCCATCCTGCTCCATCAGCTTGAGGATGATCTCCCGCACCTTGGAAATATCCGCATCATACCCCACCATAAAATCAATGATCAAAAGACGCAGCGCTTCCTGAGACGTATTAATAATATTTCCATTTGACAATGTACCATTCGGAATCACGACAACTTTATTGTCCGTGGTAACGATCCTGGTATAAAAAATGTCAATATTTCGTACGGTTCCCTCTACCCCGGTAGCAACAATATAATCTCCCACACGAAACGGCTTCATGAGAAGGATCAAAATGCCGCCTGCAAGATTGGAAAGACTTCCCTGCAATGCAAGACCCACTGCCAGCCCCGCAGATCCAATGATCGCAACAATAGAGCTGGTGCCTACTCCTAAGATTCCTGCCACGCAGAAGATCAACAGTATATACAAAACCACATTGCCAAGGGACATAATGAACTTATGGACACTGACCTCGACCCCGCCTCTCTCCATCCATCGGTTCAACAGCTTCAAAAGCATCGAGATCACTTTTCTACCGATCAGAAAAACGATCAATGCGATCAATAGTGTCTTACCAAAATTCATCAACGGTTCTCTCTGTGCCATAAGATACTCCAGCAGAAAGCCGGTCTTTTCCTCGGCAGAGGCGTTGGAATTCATCTGCTCCACTACCTCCTGCACATCCATCGACATCGGACTTTCCGTCGGAACCGGTGTTCCTGTAGCCGCCGTGGCAGCAAGTATCGTAAATCCTCTTGTTAAAATCTGTCCTGTCATGTCTATCATCACATCTTTCTATATCATTGTCCCATTACTTCTCAATATATTTAAATACACTGATTCCCAGCGGAGGAACCTCGATGGAAACGGAATACTCCCTTCCATCCCACGGAACAGCCTTTGCGCGCTTCTGTCTCGGATTACCATGACCGGATCCTCCAAAAGCCTCTGCATCACTGTTAAATATCTCTTTATACTTGCCGTTATACGGTACACCTACCTTGAAATTTTCGTATAAGACCGGTGTAAAATTACATATTACAAGGAGACTTTCCTGTTTCTCTTCACTATATCTCATAAAGGTAATGATGCTATGGTCCGCATCCATGCTGCTGAGCCACTCAAAGCCATCCTCATTATGATCCATCTCATACAAAGCAGGATGTACCCGATAGAAGCCGTTCAACTCTGCAACATAATGCTGCAGCTTCCGATGCTCCGGATCCTCTGCCTCGTTCCACGGCAGGCTTTCCTTTTCATTCCACTCTGTTGTCTGTCCAAACTCCTGACCCATAAAAAGAAGCTTTTTGCCCGGATGCATCATCATAAATCCGTATGCCGCCCTCAGATTGGCAAACTTCTGATCCATGTCTCCCGGCATCTTAGCATACATGGAACCCTTCAGATGGACCACCTCATCATGAGACAACACAAGGATAAACCTCTCGCTATAGGCATAGATCATACTGAATGTCAGCATACCATGGCGTCCCTTGCGGAATAAAGGATCTGTCTGCATATACGAAATAAAATCGTTCATCCAGCCCATGTTCCATTTCATATCAAAACCAAGACCACCTTTGGAAGGCTCTTCCGTAACCTGCGGCCAGGCTGTTGACTCCTCTGCGATCAGCCATACCCCCGGACACTCCCTGTGGAATACATCGCTGAGATTTTTTAACATTTCAATAGCTTCGAGGTTCTCATTGCTGCCATACATATTGGCAACCCACTCGCCATCCTTTTTGCCGTAATCCAGATAAAGCATAGAGGCAACCGCGTCCATACGGATACCATCCGCGTGATATCTCTTAACCCAGAACAATGCATTGGCGATCAGAAAATTGGCCACCTGCGGACGCCCATAATTATAGATCAATGTTCCCCAATGAGGATGCTCTCCCTGTCTCGGATCCATATGCTCATACAGGCATGTCCCGTCAAATCTCGCCAGCCCATTCTCATCCTTTGGAAAATGTGCCGGCACCCAGTCCAGGATCACTCCAATATCATGACGATGCATGTAATCCATAAAATACATAAAATCTTCCGGAGAACCATATCTCGATGTCACCGCATAATAGTCTGTCACCTGATATCCCCATGACTCATCCAGTGGATGCTCCATGACCGGCATCAGCTCAACATGGGAATAATGCATCTTTTTGACATAGTCAGCCAGAAGAGGAGCGATCTCCCGATAATTATAAAACTCCTGATCACATGTCACATTTTCCTGAGAACCATTGTTCTTTTTCATCCAGGAACCTAAATGCACCTCATAAATGGAAACAGCTTCCTTTTCAAAGTTTTTGGTGCTTCTGGCCTCCAGCCATTTATCATCATTCCATTTGAAGTCTGTCGTATTACAGACGATACTTGCATTGGCCGGTCTTTGCTCACAGTATATGCCGTAAGGATCTGTTTTTAA
>CAKRHL010000196.1 GCA_934338765.1 uncultured Lachnospiraceae bacterium
CTGATGTATAGGGCTGGGCGGCGCGGAGCATTGCCATACGCCGTTCTCTTTCTTCTATGGTCATTCGATTGACTCCTCTCTGTATGTTTTTTGTGCTGTTATATGAATATGCAAAAGGCACGGAAATATGATTGACAACCTATGCAGAGATTGTATAATTATAATGTTACGCAGGGCAGCGTTCGCTGAAAACAACAGAGAAAAGAGGCACAAATGGCAAAGAAACTAATTGACTTGGTGGGAATCTCTAAAAGCTATGGAGATAAAGTGATTTTAGATGACTTAAATTTATATTTAAATGAAAACAGATTTTTGACGATTCTGGGTCCCAGTGGATGTGGAAAGACAACAACCCTTCGTATTCTTGGGGGATTTGAGACACCGGACAAGGGGAAGGTGATCTTTGAGGGGCAGAATATTACCATGCTTCCGCCCAATGAGAGACAGGTTAATACTGTATTTCAGAAGTATGCTCTTTTTACACATATGAATATTGAGGAAAATATTGCCTTTGGACTAAAAATTAAAAATAAATCAAAAAGCTATATCAGGGATAAAGTGAAATATGCTTTAAAGCTGGTAAATCTGGATGGCTATGAAAAGAGAATGCCGGATTCTCTCAGTGGCGGACAGCAGCAGCGTATTGCGATCGCCAGAGCCATTGTCAATGAGCCACGGGTATTGCTGTTGGATGAACCCCTTGGAGCACTGGATCTGAAGCTGCGTCAGGACATGCAGTATGAGCTGATCCGGTTGAAGAATGAGTTGGGCATTACTTTTGTATATGTGACTCACGATCAGGAGGAGGCACTGACCATGTCGGATACCATCGTGGTTATGAATCAGGGGTATATCCAGCAGATCGGGACACCGGAGGATATTTATAATGAGCCGCAGAATGCATTTGTGGCTGATTTTATCGGAGAGAGTAATATTATTGGTTCTACTATGGTAGAAGATCGCCTTGTGGATATTCTGGGAACCAGATTTGTCTGTGTGGATGAGGGCTTTGGCAATAACCAGCCGGTGGATGTGGTGATCCGGCCGGAGGATATTGTACTGACCGAGCCGTCCAAGGGTATTATTAAAGGCAGGGTCACTTCGGCGATCTTTAAGGGTGTTCACTATGAGATGGAGGTGCAGGCAGCAGGCTTTGAATGGCTGGTGCACAGCACTGTTTTAAAGGAGCCCGGCACAGAAGTGGGAATATGGGTAGATCCGTTTAATATCCAGATCATGCATAAACCGGCATCGGAGGACGAGGAGCAGGAGCATTACGAGGATTAAGCAGAGAAGGAAAGATGGAGGGATAGACATGAAGAGATTAGGGAAAAGACTTCTGGCAGGACCCTATCTGATGTGGATGCTGCTTTTTACCGTGGTACCGCTTGTGCTGCTGGTCTATAATGCATTTACGGGGACAGATGGTTCCTTCACGCTGGCCAATGTGGCAGCAATTCTTGATCCGGTCAATGGCAAACCGTTTCTCCGCAGCATCGGGATGTCTGTACTGGTAACCGTGATCTGTCTGGTGATTTCATTTCCGCTGGCATTGATCCTGCGGAGATATTCCAGCAATAAAAACAGTTTTATCGTTATGATCTTTATCCTGCCCATGTGGATGAATTTTATGTTGAGAACATTAGCATGGAGATTAATATTATTAAATAACGGTATCTTAAATCAGATTTTAACAGCACTTGGCTTTGGCAGAGTACATTTAATGAATACGATCTGGGCGGTGATCCTGGGAACGGTGTATGATTATCTTCCTTTTATGGTACTTCCTATATATAATGCACTTGTTAAAATTGATAATGATGTGATCAGTGCTGCGCAGGATCTGGGAGCCGGCCAGTGGACCATACTCCGACGGATCATTATTCCACTGAGTATTCCGGGAGTAGTCAGTGGTATTACAATGGTCATGGTGCCTTCAATCAGTGAGTTTGTTATTGCTTCCATGCTGGGAGGAGGCAAGGTGTACCTGATCGGTAACGTGATCGAGCAGGCGTTTAATTCCGGTTATGCGGATATCCATGCCGGATCAGGTCTGTCATTAAGTCTGATGGTACTGATCCTGATCAGTATGGTTATCTACCGGTTATTTGACGGAGAGGAGGGGGAGAGCAGCTTATGGTAAAACAGAAGGTGATCGATACGGCTTCAAGGATTTATCTGATTTTTGCATTAATCCTGCTTTATCTGCCGATTCTCATATTGATCATATCATCATTTAATGCATCGCCCCGGAACAAAGCGGTCTGGGGAGGATTTTCGCTGGAGGGTTATGGAAAGCTTGTTCATAATGATATGATCATGCAGGCGCTGGGGACAACGATCCTACTGGCAGCAGGGGCTGCGCTGGTCTCTACGGTTCTTGGCACCATGGCGTGTATCGGGATGCTGGGGATGAAGAAACGCTCCAGAACATGGCTTATGGGTCTGACCAATATTCCTATGTTAAATGCGGATATTGTCACAGGTGTAGCATTGATGCTGTTGTTTTCCAGATTTGTGGATCTGAGCTTCTGGACTATGCTGATCGCTCATATTACGCTTATCATTCCTTATGTAGTGCTATGTGTACAGCCCAAGGTCATGCATCTGAATACGAGCATGTATGAAGCGGCACTGGATCTGGGGGCTTCTCCGGTATATGCCTTCTGGAAGGTGGTTCTTCCGGAGCTGGTACCCGGTATTATGGCAGGATTTATGCTTTCTTTTACCATGTCTCTGGATGATTTTTCAGTGACATATTTTACCAAGGCACCGGGGATCCATACCATGTCTACCATGATCAATGCGGAATACCGCAAAGGGATCCAGACAGAGCTGTATGCATTATCCACCATTGTCTTTCTGCTGGTTCTGCTGGTACTTTTCCTGATGAACCGGAAGGCATGGAAAAAGGTGGATGGTGTCCGCGGCAGGAAAGGGGGCAGACAGCGTGAAAAAGTATAATATATTATGGAAAAAATGCACGGCAGCGGGGATGGCGATACTTCTGACGGCGTCCGTTCTGCTGACTGCCTGCGGTACCTCCGGGCAGAAGGCGGACAAGAGGATTGTTGTGTTTAATTACGGTGACTACATTGACCGTGATGTGTTAAAGCAGTTTGAAAAGGAGACGGGGATCTCGGTGGCATATGAGGAGTTTCTGACACCGGAGGCAATGTATACCAAGTATAAAAACGGGACGATCCATTATGATCTGATCTGCTGTTCGGATTATATGCTGGACAAGATGATCCGGGAAAAGGACGTAAGGAAGATCGATATGGACCGGTTGAAATATGCAGGCAACATCGGAGATACCTATTGGAAGCTGTCCCGGAATTTTGATCCGGACAATTCTTACAGTGTCCCGTATTTCTGGGGAACTGTAGGCATCCTGTACAATCCGAAGCTGATTGATTTCACACCGGACAGCTGGAAGGATCTGTGGAGAAAGGATTACAAAGACAATATCATTATGCAGGACAGTGTCAGGGACAGCTTTGTGCCGGCGTTGCGTCAGCTTGGTTATTCCATCAATACCACGAATAAGAAGCAGTTGAAGGAGGCACAGAAGCTTTTGCTGGAGCAGAAGGATCTGGTACAGTCATATCTGGTGGATGAAGTGCGGGATGACATGGCGAACGAGCAGGCAGCCATGGCAGTGATCTATTCCGGAGAGGCGGGACTTGCCAGAGATTACAATGAGGATCTGGAGTTTGTGGTGCCAAAGGAGGGGTCAGATGTCTGGATGGACAGCTGGGTCATTCCAAAGGATGGAGAAAATTATGAGGGGGCATTAAAGTTTTTGGATTTTCTCTGCCGCAAAGATATCGCCATGAAAAATTTTGATTATGTATATTATTCAACTCCCAATACGGCAGTTCTGGATGAGATCGATCCGGAGGAAAAAGCGGATGATCCGGTGATCTTCCTGTCGGAGGATGTGGTGAAAAACTGTGAAATGTTCCGGTATCTTGGAAAGGATATGGAGGAGTATTACAATTACATGTGGAAACAGTTGAAGGCGTATTGAAAAGGGTATTGAAAAGCCGTGTAAAGGCGTGGTAAAATAATTATAATATTAAAGATCAGGAGGTTTGGACTGGTATGAAACGTGATAAGAAATCACAAAAGAGTCAAAATCTTAAAAAAGATAAGGTTACCTTTTTACACTCTTTGAAATTTCGGATGTCGCTGTTGACAGCGGGTGCAGTTATTATTGCAGCAGTGGTCATATTGGCATTAGTGATTCCGGAGGCAAAAAATGCGCTGCTGGATCAGACGAAAAGCTATCTGCATGATGTGACCGTCAGCAATGGTGCTACTCTGGAGATCATGAGAAAACAGATCAAACTTAAGGATCCGGAGGCATTGAAGAATTCTTTTCAGGATGTGGGACTGGATGGTATTGATTCCAGTTATGCCTATGTAGTAACATCCGATGGCAGGATGCAGTATCATCCTACGGCGGACAAGATCGGTAAGCCGGTGGAGAATCAGGCAATTAAGGATGTGGTTGCCCGCATGGCAACGGGAAAGAGACCGGAGAGCCGGGTTGTAGAGTATGATTTCAATGG
>CAKRHL010000197.1 GCA_934338765.1 uncultured Lachnospiraceae bacterium
ATCAGTTCCACTGCACTCTCTTTAATCTTTGCCATAATAATATCCTCCTTCATACTCTGAACATTCTGCTTCTCTGACCTCTCTGTTTCAGAAACATTACTGCCTGCTGCCTGAATACTGAAAAATCAGTTGTTTTTCTTTAATTATACTATTCATACTGTGTTTGTATGAATTGATTTTATAATGGTATTATATTCCTTCAATTCCTATCTGTCAATAGGAATTTATAAAATCCCACAATATTTCTTATGTCTCTAATAACGACTGATCTCCTCGGACTCGTCATCACTTTTACGGATCTCCCGGATGACAACATCGTATTTGACTCCATTCTCCAGTTCAATAGTGACGGTGTCTCCCACGCGATGCTTGAGGAGACATTTTCCCATCGGGGATTCGATGCTGATCATATTATTCATGACGTCTGCACGTATGGTAGTGACGATCTTATATTCCTCTTCGCAGTCATCCTCCGGCACATATACCACAACGGTATCATTGAGTCCCAGCTCTTCCTCACCGGCATCATCCTCTACGATCTGTGCCGTCTTGATCATGCGCTCCAGATAGCGGATCCTGCTTTCATTTCGGTTTTTTACCTTTTTGGCAGCTTTATATTCAAAGTTCTCACTGAGATCTCCCTGGGCTCTTGCCTCTTTCACATCTTCCAGAGCTTCCTTTCGCACCACCAGTTTGCGATGTTCCAGCTCCTTTTCCATTTTTTCAACATCTTGTCTTGTTAAACGGTCATACATAATTTCATCCTCCTTTTCAATTTATTTCCGCAGTAAAATATAATTCCCATTGACAAACCACGTCAATGGGAATTGTGTTTTATATTCAGATCTTTTATTAACGATAAATGATCTCACTTCTCTTTGGTCCATTGGATACCATTGTGATCGGCACACCGATCTCTTTCTCGATGAACTCAATATAACGGCGGCAGTTCTCCGGCAGCTTATCATACTCAGTAATGCCCCTGATATCACAGTTCCAGCCGGGAAGGGTCTCATAAACAGGTTTCGCCTTTGCAAGCTTAGCAGTTACAGGGAAGTCTTTTACAACCTCTCCATCGATCTCATAACCAACGCAGACCGGAATCTCCTTGAGATATCCAAGACAGTCAAGAACGGTCAATGCAACCTCGGTTGCTCCCTGGATCTGGCAGCCATAACGGGACGCTACTGCATCAAACCATCCCATACGACGTGGACGTCCGGTTGTTGCACCGTACTCTCCGCCGTCACCGCCACGTTTCCGAAGCTCCTCAGCCTCAACCTCATCGTGGATCTCACTGACAAACTCACCGGCACCAACTGCACTGGAGTAAGCCTTTACAACGGTAACGATCCTCTTGATCTCATACGGAGGAATTCCTGCTCCGATGGCACCGTAAGCGGCCAGCGTAGAAGAAGAAGTAACCATTGGATAAATACCGTGATCCGGATCCTTAAGAGAACCAAGCTGTCCCTCCAGAAGGATACCCTTGCCCTCCTTGATCGCCTGACGAAGATAAGCTGACACATCGCAGACATACGGTGCAACCATATCACGATACTCGTGAAGTGTATTTAAAAGTTCGTCCGGATCTAACTCCGGCTTATTGTAAAGATATTTCAGAGTAACATTTTTCTGCTCGCAGATCCGTGCGATCTTGTCCTTTAACACATCATCATCGAACAGCTCGGATACCTGAATACCAATCTTTGCATATTTGTCTGAATAGAATGGTGCAATACCTGATTTGGTAGATCCAAATGATTTCTTGCCCAGACGCTCCTCCTCATACTGATCAAATAAAATATGATACGGCATCAGGATCTGTGCTCTGTCAGATACAAGGATCTTTGGCTTTGGCACACCCTGCTCCACCAGAGAATTTACCTCTTTAAACAGGTAAGGAATGTTAAGTGCAACACCGTTTCCGATCACACTTGTGGTATGATTGTAAAACACACCGGACGGAAGAAGATGAAGTGCAAATTTGCCATAGTCATTGATGATGGTATGACCTGCATTGCTTCCTCCCTGAAAACGTACGATGATATCGGACTTCTCACCTAACATATCGGTGATCTTTCCCTTTCCTTCATCGCCCCAGTTTGCTCCAACGATTGCTGTAACCATAATAGCCCCCATTTCTGCACCGCCCTGACTACATTCTCCATGTCCGGCAGTGCTATGATGACATGGGAATGGATCAGTGTCTCTGCCATTAAACCGGCATACGAAACGCTGATCCTGTAAATTGATCCCTACACATTTATTTCTGATTTCATTCCCAGAATCTCCTGATTCTCATCGAGGATCGGCTTTACGATATTCTGAACAAACTCCTCTACCTGTGAAGCCGAACGTCCTGTATATCTGGATGGCTCCATCAATGCCTGCAGCTCCGGCAGAGTCATTGGGAATTCATCATCTGCAGCGATGAGCTCCAGAAGATTATTCTCTTTGCCTTCCTGTTTTACATTCTTGCCTGCTTCCATGGAAAGCTGACGGATCTTTTCATGAAGCTCCTGTCTGTCTCCGCCTGCCTTAACAGCATCCATCATGATGTTCTCTGTAGCCATGAATGGAAGCTCTGACATCAGACGTTTCTCAATTACCTTGTCATAAACCACAAGGCCGTCTACGACATTGAGCACCAGATCCAGAATACCATCTGTGGCAAGGAAACCCTCCGGAACACTGATACGCTTGTTGGCAGAATCATCCAGAGTACGCTCAAACCACTGACACGCTGATGTGAACATGGTATTGGTTACATCTGCCATCACGTAACGGGACAGAGATGCAATACGCTCACTTCTCATAGGATTTCTCTTATATGCCATTGCGGAGGAACCGATCTGGTTCTTCTCAAATGGCTCCTCAATCTCCTTCAGATGCTGAAGAAGACGGATATCATTGGAAAACTTGTGTGCACTTGCAGCAATACCGGCCAGAACATTTACCACTCTGGTATCCAGTTTACGGGAATAGGTCTGTCCGGATACCGGGAAGCACTCCTTAAAGCCCATTTTTTTTGCAATGATCTGATCCAGCTTCTTAACCTTCTCCTCATCCCCGTCGAAAAGCTCCATAAAGCTTGCCTGGGTACCTGTGGTTCCCTTAGATCCTAAAAGCTTCATATGATCGATCACATGATCCAGATCCTCCAGATCCATCAAAAACTCCTGCAGCCAAAGAGTGGCTCTCTTACCTACTGTGGTTGGCTGTGCCGGCTGGAAATGAGTAAATGCCAGTGTCGGCTGTGATTTATACTTCATTGCAAATCTGGAAAGCTCATCAATGACATTGATCAGCTTATTGCGGATCAAATGAAGTGCCTCTGTCATAATGATAACATCGGTATTATCTCCAACATAACAGGAGGTTGCTCCCAGATGAATGATTCCCTTTGCCTTCGGACACTGAACACCATACGCATATACGTGGGACATAACATCATGACGTACCTGCTTCTCTCTCTCTCTGGCAACATCATAATTGATATTGTCAGCCTGGGATTTCAGCTCCTCAATCTGCTCCTTTGTCACAGCAGGGTTGCCGTTTTCATCCAGAAGACCAAGTTCATTCTCTGCCTCAGCAAGCGCAATCCATAAACGTCTCCAGGTTTTGAATTTCTTGTCCGGAGAGAATATGTACTGCATTTCTCTGCTGGCGTATCTCTCAGACAGTGGACTTGTGTATCTGTCGTTGCTCATATCTAACCTCATTTCCGTGCTTTTTGCACCTCTTGTTTTATAATCAGTATCCATGTCTCCTGTACTGCCATAAATGACATGAATACCTTTCACACTGATCTTTATTTGTCATAATCTCCGCGGATATCCTCCTTCGGCGGATCCACAGGATAACTTCCGGAGAAACATGCATGACAGTATCCCTGATCCCCGTCGATCAACTCACTGAGTCTGTTGAGATCGAGATACCCCAGGGAATCTGCACCGATCATTTCTGCGATCTGCTCTACCGTATGACTGAACGCCGGAAGCTGATCACTGGACGGTACATCCGTTCCAAAATAACATGGATATTTAAATGGAGGTGAGCTGATGCGTACATGCACCTCGCTTGCCCCTGCATCTTTTAACATCTTTACAATGCGGGCACTCGTTGTTCCACGGACAATGGAATCATCTACCATAACAACCCGCTTGCCACGGACAATCTCCCGAAGCACATTGAGCTTGACCATCACACTGGACTCTCTGGCTGACTGCTTCGGCTTAATAAACGTCCTGCCGACATAGCTGTTTTTGACAAATGCGGTACCATATGGAATCCCTGACTCCAACGCAAAGCCCATGGCGGCTACATTTCCCGATTCCGGAACACCTACAACGATATCGGCATCCACCGGATGTGTCTGTGCCAGGATCTTTCCCGCAATGATACGGGAGCTGTGTACACTGATTCCATCAATGTAGCTGTCCGGTCTTGCAAAATAAATATACTCAAAGATACATTTTGCATGATCACTGGTCATCAGAGACTTGTCCGATGAAATCCCCTCCGGCGTAATGGTGACGATCTCT
>CAKRHL010000198.1 GCA_934338765.1 uncultured Lachnospiraceae bacterium
TTGATGCCCACCTCAATGACCGTGGTGGATACCAGCACATCAATCTCTCCGGCAGCAAAACGCTCCATAATATCGTTTTTGGCTCCTGCTTTCATTTTGCCGTGGAGACATTCTACACGAATAGAAGGAGACAGTGTTCCCTTCAGGGTATCCGTATAATCGGTGACATTTTCAGCCTCCATATTTTCACTTTCCTCGACCATGGGGCAGATAATATAAACTTGATGTCCCTGCCGCACCTGTGCCTCGATAAACTCATACGCCTTCGGTCGGTAAGAGGTTCCCACCACACAGTTTTTGATCGGCAGACGGTCTGACGGCATCACGTCGATCACGGAAATATCCAGATCGCCGTACAGGATAATGGCTAATGTCCTCGGGATCGGCGTCGCACTCATAACCAGCATATGAGGCTCCAGACCCTTCTGGGAAAACTCCTCTCTCTGCCGCACTCCAAACCGGTGCTGCTCATCGGTTACCACCAATGCCAGATCCCTATAATGAACCTTCTCCTGGATCAGCGCATGGGTTCCGATGACAATATCTGTCATCCCCATTTCCAACGCTTCATAAACACGGCGCTTCTGGGAAGCCGTCATGGAACCCACCAGCAGATCCACCCGGATGTCAAAAGGCTCCAGATATTCCCGGAAAGTCTTTAAATGCTGCTCCGCCAGCACCTCCGTAGGCACCATGATCGCACCCTGATGGCCGTTTTCCACACAGGCAAGAAGTGCTAACACTGCCACGATGGTCTTGCCGGAGCCCACGTCTCCCTGGATCAGACGATTCATTACCACACCGGAAGTCAGATCCTGCCGGATATCCTCCCATGCTCTCTTCTGCCCATCGGTCAGATCAAACGGCAGCCTGTCCATAAGCTGTGCCGGCAGCTCAAACGTATTCATCTCATAAGGCGACGGCTTCTGGTGCTTTCCCTGCTTCATCTGATGAAGTGCCAGTGCAAAAAAGAAGAATTCTTCAAATACCAGCCGCCGCCGCGCCTGCATATACTCCGCCTTATCCTTTGGAAAATGAATGGCGTGAACCGCTTGCTTGCGCAGGATCAGATCATATTTTTTGCGCATTTCCAGAGGCAGATAATCCCCGGTCAGATCTACCTCCTTCAATGCACTGCCCACCGCCTTGCTGACGGCATGATTGGTCAGCCCCGCCGTCAGTAGGTATACCGGCTGCAGCTTTTGTAAAAGCTTATGATACTCCTCCTCGGAAAGAAGCTTTGGCTGCTGCAGTCGGTATCTGCCGTTTTTGTTGATGACACGCCCCCGCATAATATATCTGGTGCCCATACGAAGTGTTTTCATGATAAACGGCATATTAAACCACGTCACTTCAAGCTGTCCGCTGGCATCCCGCAGAAAGGTGCTGACAATCTTTAAATTGCGGACATACTGGAGTCTCGGCTTGCTCCCAAGAGTCCCGCTGACCACCACGATATGTCCCTCCTTCACCTCATTGATGGGACGTATATTTTCTACGATTTCATATTCTCTGGGGTAAAAGAAGAGAAGCTCTTCCACCGTACTGATGCCCAGTTTGGCAAAAAGCTTCTCGCTCTTCTCCCCAATTCCTTTAATTTCACGAATACTGTCAGATAACTGCATATTCTTCTCTCAAACCTTTTCTTTCACTTTATTATTCAACGGATACAAAGTAAGAATATACCGGCTGTCCACCATACTGAACCTCGACCTCCAGATCATCATGATCCTTTAAGATCAGATCAGCGACTGCCTCGGCATCCTTCTCTGTCACATCAGCACCGTAATAAAGGCTGATCAGCTCGCTCTCCTCATCGATCATACCCTCCACAAGCTCTACGGTTACTTCTGACAGACCTTTCTCCACAGCAACGATCTTTTTGTCTGCAATGCCCATATAATCGCCCTGCTTGATCTCCTTGCCGTCCATCTGGGTATCACGGACCGCATATGTGACCTGGCCGGACTTGACATTGCCCATCTCCTCTGTCATCTGCTGTGTATTTTCCTCTACCGGCTGTCCCGGCATGAAATTGATCATTGCCGCAATTCCCTGTGGGATATTGGTAGAAGGGATCACAACCACCTTTTTGTCCTCGGTAAGATCTCTTGCCTGCTCTGCTGCCAGAATGATATTGCCATTGTTTGGCAGGATATATACCGTATCGGCCGGCACCTTCTCAACCGCCTGCAGAATATCCTCCGTACTTGGATTCATGGTCTGACCACCCTCGATCACCTCATCGGCACCGAGATCCTTAAAGATATCGCTGAGACCGTCTCCTGCAGAAACCACAACAAAGCCATCTGCCTTATGCTCCTTTGGCTCCTCTTCCTTTTCCTTCTGATCCTCTGCTGCCTGCTGTTTTGCCACAGTCTCTGCATCACGGATCAGCTTCTCCTGATGCTCCTCACGCATGTTATCAATCTTCATGCTGGTCAGAGAACCGTATGTGAGTGCCTTTTCAAACGCCAGACCCGGATGATTGGTATGAACATGAACCTTCACGATCTCATCATCGGCTACCACTACGACACAGTCACCGATATCCTGAAGATATGCCTTCAGCTCTTTCTCTACCTTATCCTGATCCCGCTCCAGCATAATGATAAATTCTGTACAATAACCGAACTTAATATCCGCAGCATCCTCAGAACTGCCGGTGGTGATTGCCGGAGATGCTTTCGCATCCACGCCGGAGATATCCAGGTCCACTTCCTTTCCCTGCAGTGCAGCAAGCGCACCGCGCACAAACGTCATAAGACCCTCCCCACCGGAATCAACTACGCCTGCCTGCTTCAATACAGGAAGCATATCCGGTGTACGCTTGAGGGTATCCTCCATATATGCTACTACTTCCTCTGCAAAGGAAACCATGTCCCGGGATTCGCCCTCCATCAGAAGCTCCACCGCTTTCTCTGCACCTGCTTTAATGACTGTCAGGATCGTACCCTCCTTCGGCTTCATCACAGCCTTGTACGCTGTATCGGCTGCATGCTGGATACTGTTGCCAAGGTCTGTCACCTCCAGATACTCCAATCCCTTGAGCTCCTTGGTAAAACCACGGAATATCTGGGAAAGGATAACACCGGAGTTACCTCTGGCTCCACGCAGAGAACCACTGGACATAGCCTTACACAGATTGTCAACTGTCACATCTGTGATCTTGTTTATCTCACGGACAGCCGCCATAATGGTCATAGTCATATTGGTGCCGGTATCTCCATCCGGTACCGGAAAGACATTTAATTCATTAATGTAATCCTTTCTGGCCTCCAGTGCCTTTGCTCCTGCCAAAAAGCATTTCTTCATCATTAACGCATCTATTCTCTCAACACTCACTTTTTCTTCCTCCTAGAGATTATTTCCATTCGACAGGGAATCTATCAGTCATCCACAATCCTTACACCTTCTACTGCAACACTGATACTTTCCACTTCCATTCCCGTGTATGTCTCTACGCGGCAGCGAACATTTTCCAGAATATTCTGTGCAACAGCACGAATACTCACGCCATATGCGACAATAACATGAAGCTCGATATGGATCTTATTGTCGATCACAGCTACATTCACACCACGGCTGACATTTTCTCTCTTTAAAAGCTTTGCCACACCATCCTTCACATTAACAGATGCCATACCGACAATACCAAAGCACTCGGTAGCAGCAGATCCTGCATATTTGGCAAGAACCTCGCGGTCAATGGTGATATCTCCCATTTCATTACTCATTTTACCTTTCATAGTCCATCCTCCATTCTATATAAAGTCTATCTGATCCGGTCATCTTTTCAATGAATCCGGAAAAATGTTCAAAATCATAGCACAATAACATATTCTATAGTATACCCTATTCTTTTCAAAAAAGAAACCTTTTTCTAGCGAGGATTCTTTCAAAAGGAGACGCCCATGAAACGAATGCTTGGTTTTATTTTATTCTGGATCGCCATCGGCATGACCATTATGCTGTTTTTAGACAGTGGATTTCTCGCCTTTTGCATTATCGTACTCTGTCTGATCCTGGGATATTATCTGTTCTGCGGATGTTAAAAGTGTTTTGCCCTTGGTTCTCGCTGCGTTACAAGCATTTTTCGATATATTGAAACAAGGCAAAGCCTGTACTTCACTTTGCCCTGTCATGGTTATATATTTTGTAATTCCTGTTCTGATCCCCGGAATCGTCTTTCATCAGGCATCCTTTAAAAATGCCATATAACACTTGTACGCCTCATATACATCCGCCTTGCTGGTAACCTCCCAAGGAGCATGCATATTTAAAACAGCCACACCGCTGTCGATGACTTCCATGCCATACAGAGACAGAATATATGCGATAGTTCCGCCACCGCCGATATCGACCTTTCCAAGCTCTGCCATCTGGTAATTGACCTGATTGTCGTCCATGATCTTGCGAAGCGCTGCAAGATATTCCGCATTGGCATCATTGGAGCCGGACTTTCCACGGGATCCCGTAAATTTGCTGAAAACAACACCTCTGCCCATAAAGGAAGCACTTCTCTTTTCAAAGGCATC
>CAKRHL010000199.1 GCA_934338765.1 uncultured Lachnospiraceae bacterium
GCCGTGGACTTCGTCAGTCCGATAATTCCCGCTTTGGATGCCGCATAATTTGCCTGACCGATATTTCCGTTAATTCCAACCACAGACGCCATATTGATAATGGCACCGCTTCTCTGCTTCAGCATTACATTACTGACGTGACGGATCATATTGAAAGTTCCCTTGAGATTTGTATTGATCACGTCGTCAAACTGATCCTCCGTCATCCGCATCAGAAGCATATCCTTTGTGATTCCTGCGTTATTAACAAGAACATCAATACTTCCCAGCTCTTTTTTGACCTCTTTGATCATATCTGCTGCAAATGAAAAATCACTGACATCACCCTGTACCGGCTTACAGATCACACCATAGCCTTCGATCTCCTTCACTGTCTCCTCGTCCAGATGACTGTGATAATTGAGGACAATATTGCATCCCTCTTTTGCAAATGCCAGAGCAATGGCTTTTCCAATGCCCTTGGCTGCTCCTGTTACGATTACGTTTTTTCCTTTTAACATAAATCCTCCTGCATCTTCCCTGAGATCACACGATCTCATGAAGCTTCTTCATGGTTTTGTCAAGGGAAGACAAATCCTCCACATTCAAAATATTGACACCCTTTAATGTTCTCTTTACAAAACCGGTCAATGCCTTTCCCGGCCCCAGCTCTATAAAAGTATCCGCTCCCTGTTCATTCATATTGCGGATAATATCTGCCCATCTTACCGGACAGCAGATCTGCTTTGTCAAAATCGGAATGATATCCTCCTTGTCAGCCACTACCTGTGCATCCACATTGGTATAAACCGGCATCTTCATATCGGATATATGCATCTTTTCCAGCTCCGGTTTCAGCTTATCAGAAGCCGGCTGCAGCAATGATGTGTGGAACGGTCCGCTTACCTTCAGCTTCACTGCAAGTTTTGCGCCTTTCTCCTTTGCAAACTCTGCCGCCTTGGCAACAGCCTCTGTCTTACCGGCGATAACGATCTGTCCCGGTGCATTGTAATTTGCCGGAACTGCAAGCCCTACGCCCAAAGCAGTTGCTTCCTCGCACGCCTCTTCCACCAGATCCTGATCCAGTCCAATGATCGCATACATTGCTCCCTCTCCGGAAGGTACCGCCTCTGTCATAAAGCGTCCTCTCTTCTGTACCAGTGCAACAGCTTCCTCAAAATCCATTGCTCCGCTGGCAACATATGCGGAATATTCTCCTAAGCTGAGTCCTGCCGTCATATTTGCACGAACTCCCTGTTCTTCCAGCACCTTCATAGCTGCAATACTCATCGTCAATATTGCAGGCTGTGCATATTCTGTCTCTCCTAATTTCTTTTCATCCTGAAAACAGATATCTTTAATTGAATATCCCAAAACAGCATCCGCCCGATCGAAAATATCTTTGGCAACAGCGTAATTCTGGTATAATTCCTTTCCCATACCTGCATACTGTGCCCCTTGTCCGCTAAACATAAATACAGTTTTCATGAACTTTCCTCCACGCTTTAAAAGACAGTGGATCCGATAACAAAATGATGAGAACCCCGTTGGACGAGGTTCTCAACTTTTCGGTCTTCACTGTCCGTTTCATCTGTTTGCTGGCGATAATCGATTATTTGTTGTTCTCAACAAAATCTACGATATCTTTTACGGTAACAATAGACTCCGGATCCTCAATTGATACTTCAAACTCATCCTCAATATCATTAATGATCTGGAATACATCCAAAGAATCAGCGTCAAGATCATCTTTTACATTTGTCTCAAGTGTGATCTCATCCTCATCCTTTCCAAGCTGTGAAGCAATGATTTCTCTGATCTTCTCAAATACCATTTTCAGTTCCTCCTAAAGAAATTAGTTAATTTTGTATATTATATTAACTGTGATGTCACAGTAATACACCTGATAATCTACCACTGCACCAGCAGTGTTCCCCATGTAAGACCACCTCCAAATCCACAGAGGATCAACTTGTCCCCCTTATGAAGAAGTCCCTTTTCATTCATCTCATTTAATGCGATCGGGATACTTGCTGCCGATGTATTTCCATAATGCTCTATATTTACATAAAAACGCTCCTGTGGAATTTTCAACTTTCTTGCTGCTACCTCCACAATTCTTGCATTTGCCTGATGTGGAACAAAATATGTGATATCATCCAACGCAAGCCCCGCTGTCTCCAACACACGCTCCACGCTTGATACAATCTTTTTCGTCGCAAATTTGAATACGGCTCTTCCATCCATCGTAACGTAACCGCATTCCTTCTGAGGCTCCACTTCATTAAACACATTAGCCGGTGCCATTCTGCGGGCAGTCAGCACCTCATAATCCTCCCCTTTAGAGCCAAGTTCTTCCACGAGAATGCCATCCTCTGACTCCGAACGCTCCAGAAGAACACCTGCCGCCCCATCACCAAACAAAACACATGTAGATCGATCCTTCCAGTCCACAATTTTGGAAAGGATCTCGCCGCCAATGACCATGGCATTTTTGTACACACCGCAACGGATAAATTTGTCCGCTACGCTGACTCCATACAGGAAACCGGAACATGCCGCTGTCACATCAAAAGCAACTGCATTTACTGCACCAATCTCCTTCTGCACCATACATGCCGCACTAGGAGTACAATAATCCGCTGAAACCGTCGCAACAATGATCAGATCAATATCCGACGGAGCAATACCTGCTCTCTCTACGATCTGCTTTGCAGCCTTCGAGGTATAATAAGATAAATCTTCGCCCCCCGAAATATGTCTTTCTCCAATCCCCGTTCTTTGTCTGATCCACTCATCGCTAGTATCCATGATCCTGGCCAGATCATCATTTGTAATAACCTGACTCGGGATACCTGCACCAGTGGCCACTATTCTTGATGTAACCATTTTATGCTCCTATTCCTTTTCATTTTCACATAACAAGTATATGACACAATACATCATTACGTCAACACTTCTTTATAAACGAATTTAAGCAAATTTTGATACCATCTCCAACGAAGCCAGTAAAACATCTGCCTCCAGCGGTTTTGGAATTAAATGTTTCACTCCGATACTTTTTACCTCATCCATCGTTCCGGAATCACAAAGAGAACTCAACATCAGTATTTTCACCTCAGGATCCTGCTTTTTAAGTATCTCTGCCGTTTCCAGACCGTTGATCCCCGGCATTATGATGTCCAGAATAACAATATCCGGCTTCTGCTCCTTATAAAGCTCGATTGCCTCTTCTCCATCCTTTGCATAGGCGATCACCTCATAACCATTATCCTCAACAATATCCTTGATCTGCTTTGAGGCAAAAGGGGAATCATCAACCACCATAATTGTTGTACTCATATATCTTCTCCTCCATTCTGTTGAAATTCAAACTGAATAATAAACCGCAAAAAGCCTTGTCCATGGCGATATGCAAGCAAAATATGATACGCTTGCTCATCTCTCCCAAAATCCGGATCATTTTCACCAAAATATTCCGGAATAGAAAGCTTAGACACGCTGTTAGTCAGCGCATTTACCTTGGAAACGATCCGTCCACAGACAATATTCATATATTCATTCATATATAACGGCTGCTCCTCATCCGGCGGCATCCCCCCACCATACATTCCCGATATGATCCGTTCAAACATATCCTGATCCATTTCACATTTAATATTGGCCAGAAAAAAACCTCTGGTATGTATCATCACCGTCAGAACTTTTTCCTCTGTACAATGATTAGAATCTGTTTTTTCCAGCTCCAGACCGGTCAGCACCTTCGTAACGGAAAGAACCTCCCGGTTGGGAATGCGAAGTATGTCCCGAATATCTTCCATGATCGGTCCACCTCCTCCGTATTGTATCTACTTGTCGATAAAACGCATTCTGGCACTCTCTGAGCCCTTTTTTCTGGCCGGTTCTCCGGCAGAAGTACTATATAAACTCTCTAGGGATTTCGTCATGGTCCGTTTACATTCCTTGCAGAAACGTCCGGTCAAAATAGCAGCCCCACATTTCTCACACTGGATCACCACTCCGGAGTCCTTGGAAAAACTCAGTCTCTCCTCCCTGATCCACCGTTTCAACTGCTGTATCGGCACTTCTGTCTCCTCTGACACAACAGAAATAGAACTGGTCGGATTCGCACGTATATATTCCTTTACCTCCGAAAACTTCTTTTCCATTTTCTTGTTACATGCCGGACAGAGGGGGCTTCCTGTATAATTAAACAAATTGCCGCACATCTTACAATTTCTAACATCCATACACAACTCTCCTTAACATCCTTTTCCGATACACACACACAGAAAATATATCCTGTCGATCCCAATCCCGCGAAGCACCTTGGAACAAGCCTCCAGTGTACTTCCCGTTGTGTAAATATCATCTATAATTATAACACACTCCGGTAGCTGATTCAACACTTCCCTTCCTCTCCCTGCGCAAAAAGCCCCTTCCAGATTTTTTAACCGTTCTGCCGCCGACAGCTCTTTTTGGGGCAGGGTTGCTTTCCCACGCACGATCATATCGGTC
>CAKRHL010000200.1 GCA_934338765.1 uncultured Lachnospiraceae bacterium
CACCAAGAGACAGCTTTTTATTTCTACGGCAGAGTCTTTTTTGGAAACCGCCCAGAATGTATATGCTCAGATCAATACATATCAGGTAAGTCTGAATACCGAGATCAGCGATCAGGTAGACAAGATCAATGAGATTGGAGCAAAGATTGCATATTACAATCAGCAGATTGTTAAGATTGAGGCTGCCGGGGTGGAGAATGCCAATGACTACCGGGATGCAAGAAATCAGTTGATGGATGAGCTGAGTTCCTATGTAAATTTCACTTTTCAGGAGGATGAGAAGGGCGGGATGCAGATTTATATCGAGCAGGCTCTTTTTGTGGATGGTGGTCTGAATTATCACCTGGGATGCGAAACAATGCCGGGAACCGGATTTTACAAGGTACGCTGGATGGACAATGGTTATGGTGATGCATTCAATACATCGGAGGCATATTCCAATGATAAAAAGACAGATGTGGGTTCTCTTCGGGGCATTTTGACTGCCAGAGGACTTAAGATCGCAGATTATTCGGATATGCCAAAGCAGCCGGTAAAGGATGATTATATCAATGATGCCGGTGTGTTTGATGAGACAGCATATAAGGTGGCGGTCAATGATTATAATGCGCAGGTAAAACTTTATAATAATACCACAGGCAATTCGATCATTACACAGATTCAGGCTCAGTTTGACCAGCTGGTCCACAATATCGTGACGCAGATCAACGATGCCTTTGCACCAAACCTGAAGGTATCCGGTGACAAGGTGGATCTGGCAGGAGCGGCAAAGGCAACGACTGAAAAGGGAGATACCTTTGATCTGAGCGGACTCACATCCGGGAAATATAAGGTGCTAGATGTACGGAACTGTCCGGTGGGAACCGACGACAATGGAACCATTGGCACGGAGGTATTTTCCAGAGGGCAGGTGGATCGTTATCAGAAGATCACGCTGGACAGCCAGATATATACCACAGACGCAGACGGGAATAAGATCGGTCTGGCACAGAAGACGACAGATGCAGACGGAAATGAGACATATACTCTTTATATATACAACGAGGAAAACGAAAATGACATTGACTGGATGTACACATTAAACAGTCTCGTTATGAACAAGGATCTGCTGGCAGATTATTCCCTGCTGGAGGTTAAGGCCAATCCGGAGCAGGGATTGGAAGGAGCATATGCCTTTGGAGGCAGTTTGTTCCAGGATCTGTTAAATTCATGGGACAAAGAGCTTGGAGTGCTGGATCCTAACTCTCTGGCGTCGTACACATTTGATGATTATTATACCAACATGATCGGAGGTCTTGGTGTAAGGGGCAATGGCTGGAACAGCATGGTAGATTATCAGAAGTCGCTGGTGGAAAGCGTGGAAGATAAAAGACAGCAGGTAAACGGAGTATCATCCGATGAGGAACTGGTCAATATGATGTTGTATCAGCATGCTTATAATGCAGCATCCAGATATATCAATACCATTGACAACATGTTGGAGTATCTGATCGAGAGACTGGGATAGGAGGAAGCATATGCCATCTACATTTTTTGGACTAAATATTGCTACATCAGGCATGAATGCATATAATGCAGGGTTAAACACCACGGCACACAATATATCTAACAGGAATACCAAAGGATATACCAGACAGTCTGTACAGCAGCAGGCAAAGATTCCGTTAAGTCTGGGGACATCTTACGGTATGCTGGGTACAGGTGTCACTGTGACAGATATTGTGAGCAGCCGGGATGTTTATTATGACTATAAATATCGTAAGAGTAATGCGGTATATGGCAGATATGATACCCTGGATCATTATCTGGAAAATATTCAGAGCTATCTTTATTCTAAGGATTCGGAATCCGGTGGGATCACCAACGCATTGGACTCGTTTTTTAAGACAATCTCGCAGCAGACAACGGATGCGTCAGATACTACCATGCGTCGTCAGGTGTCGGGAGCAGCAGACACTCTGATGAGTTTTATGCGGGAGACAGCCAACAATCTGCAGACTGCACAGAAGGAGATCAACACACAGATCAAGAGTACGGTGGATCAGATCAACACTTATGCAAGACAAATCGCATCCCTGAACAAGCAGATAAATACACTGGAGGTTAATGGCGGTACAGCCAATGACCTTCGTGACCAGAGAGCAAAAGCGGTGGATGAGCTTTCTGCATTGGTTGACGTGGAAGTGGTTACGGATTCTCCAAAGGACGGCAACGGTGTGGAGGAGTTTCTGGTATTTATCGGAGATGGTGTCCTGGTGGATACCTATATGACCAACCAGCTTCAGATCGAGACAAGTACCACGAAGGCCAATCAGACCGACAATGAGGGTCTTTACAATATTAAATGGAACAACGGCCAGGATTTCAATATCCGGAGCAGTATTCTTGGGGGACAGCTTCAAGCGTTGTTTGAGCTGAGAGATGGAAATAATTCCGAGAATTTTGCAGCGACATTGACCGGATATGAGGCCGGAGCCAATGGTGCAGCAGGTACGATCAAGCTGAAAGCATCTCAGGGAGATTCCGGCTGCAGTGCCAATGCCTGGGATCTGTCGAAACTGAATATTCCGGAAAGTGACGGCAAGCTTAAGATATATAATTATGAGTTTCAGTATGATTCTTTTAAGGTATCCGTATGCGCAGACGGAAGCTACGAATACACATTTACGTTGAAGGAGCCTATCAAGGATGGTGAGAAGCAGCATCTGGATGTTGCGATGGCAATGGGAGAAACCACATCCACAGTAGGTGACAGAGTGGAGTTTAGAGGTATTCCTTATTACATGGCCCAACTCAATGAGTTTGTCCGTACATTCTCGGCCAATTTCAATCAGATCCAGAATAGCGGATATGACCTTTATCAGGAAAAAGGATGCGATGTTTTTGTGGCTGCTCCATTAGCCAATGGCGGCCAGTTTGATATGACAGAGCTTTTATACAATAAGACGGACGGATGTTATTACCTTAATGGCGAGGCCAAGAAGGGTCTGAAGGGATCTGATGTGGTATATACTTTTTCATCCAAAGCAGAGAAAGGAAATTCACTGTCTTATTACAACATGACAGCATTAAATATTCAGGTTTCCAACGATATATTAAATGATGGAAAGAAGCTGGCTTTTTCCACAGAACCCAATGCGGGTGTAGCTGCCCGTGAGAACCTGACCAAGATGTCTGCCCTGCGGGAAGACAACAGTATGTTTAAACAGGGTATTCCGTCAAACTTTCTGGCGGTTATGACAGCGACCATAGGTGTGGACGGAGCAAAGGTCGATGATTGTACGACAAACTCCAAAAATATACTGGATGCGGTGGAGAACAGACGTCTTTCCAAGTCCGGTGTGGATGAGGATGAAGAAGGCAAAAATATGATCGAGTACCAGAATCTGTTGAAATATCAGTATCAGGTGATATCTATCATGAATGAAGTTTTAGATAAGCTGATCAATGGAACCGGTGTATAAGACCAGAAAGAGAGTGTGAAGCAATGAGAGTAACCAATTCTATGATCTCCAATAGTGCACAGTCACATATTGGCAATGCGAAAAGCAGCTTGTTGAAATATGAAGAACAGTTTACTTCCGAAAAAAAGATCCAGCGTCCCTCTGACGATCCTACGGTAGCTGTGCGCGCGCTTAAGTACCGCAGTACGGTGTCACAGATAACACAGTATGTGGAGAAGAATGTAAAGGATGCCATGTCATGGATGGATACCACAGAGTCAGCCATGAAGAATATCAATGCCATACTGGTCAATATGAAGGGATATCTCAATCAGGGTGCCAATGATTATCTGGCGCAGGATGAGAGAAATTCTGTATTGTCAGTATTAAAGCAGTACGTATCTTCTATTTTTGAGGATGAAGCAAACTCAGATTATTCCGGCAGATATGTTTTTACCGGATATCGTACAGATACATCACTGCTGTTTAGTGAGTCTGCCAAAAATCTGGCATATGATATCAAAGAGAATTTTAAATATACAGATATCAGCACAGTCAATGTTGTTACCGGTACGGTGAACTATAAAGAAGGCGACAGTGCGCAGGATTATGCGGATCAGATGACAAAGATCCAGAAGCAGTCTTTTTACAAGTTCCAGCTTGCATACAAAAACTGTTCCAAAACCTCTTATGATACGATCAAAAAGGGCGCGGATACACAGGAGGATTACGTAAAGCTGACCAGCACCTATAAGGATGCAGCGGGCAAGAATGTGGTAAAAACATATGATACCATTACAAGAGCTTCCAGCGATGCAAATGCATATGAGGTGGGGGACGATGAGGTTGTTTATCTTTATGATACCGGTGAGGTATTGATGGGTAAAAATGTTTATACGGAGATTCAGGAAAATCAGGCAGATTTTCAGGTTAATTACTGTAAAACAGAGTTTGACAAGAGTGATGTTCGTCCGGAAATGTATTTTGAGTGTCAGAGCTATAACAATGTATCGAAAAAAGAGATCACATACTCGGATCCGA
>CAKRHL010000201.1 GCA_934338765.1 uncultured Lachnospiraceae bacterium
AATCTGATCTCCCCATTTATTATGGCATTATCGGCCCTGGGATTTATGATGGGGACCGGAGGAAGTGCCATCGTGGCAAAAACTCTGGGCGAGGGAAAGAAGCAAAAAGCAAGCGAGTATTTCTCCATGCTGGTATATATTACCGCTCTCGGGGGCGTGCTCCTAAGTATTGCCGGTATTGCCCTGACGCCTGCCGTAGCAAGACTTCTGGGCGCTGAGGGTGATCTCCTGCGCAACTGCACCATCTACGGCAGACTGGGCTTTATCACACTGGCACCATTTATGTTGCAGAATGCTTTCCAGAGCTTCTTTGTGGCCGCAGAGAAGCCAAAACTGGGACTTGCGGTGATCGTTATCGCCGGAGTTACCAATATCGTTCTGGACTACCTGTTTATCGCTGTATTTGGATGGGGCATTGCCGGAGCAGCCATCGCCACCTCTTGTGGAGAGCTGATCGGCGGCTTCTTCCCGATACTCTATTTTGCACGCCGCAAGAGTGCCATCCTGCATCTGGGCAAAACACATTTTGACGGAAAAATTCTTCTAAAAGCCTGTACCAACGGTTCCTCCGAACTGATGACAAATCTTTCCAATTCTATTGTCGGTGCCATGTATAACCTGCAGCTTATGAAGCTTGCCGGAGAAAACGGCGTAGCCGCCTACGGCACGATCATGTATGCCAACTTTATATTTGCAGCAGTCTTCTTCGGCTATTCCATCGGCAGTGCCCCGATCGTCAGCTATCACTACGGAGCAGGAAACCATGATGAGCTAAAGAATATATTCCGCAAAAGCCTCACGCTGGTGAGCATCTGTGGCATTCTTCTGACAGTTACGGCACAGTTTATCGCCTCTCCCATTGCCCGTATTTTTGTCGGCTACGATAAAGAGCTGTTCCGGATGACCTATACCGGCTTCCGCCTGTTCTGTGTGACCTTTCTGATCAACGGCTTCAATATCTATGGTTCCTCCTTTTTTACTGCACTGAACAACGGACTGATCTCCGCTGTTATCTCCTTCCTGCGGACACTGGTATTCCAGCTTGGGGTTGTATTTATCCTTCCTGTCTTTTTGGGCATTAACGGTATCTGGCTGTCCGTTGCCACCGCAGAGCTGCTGACTCTGTTCGTCACTGTGACCTTCCTGATCCGGAAACGTCGTGAATATCATTATTTTTAAAATTTTAAAATTATGCGAGTGATTTGAGTGCTTCCTGACCAATAGATAAGTGAAAGATCTTTCAAGAGCAGGATAAAGGGGGAAAAACAAATGGAAGAACAAGAGCTGCTGGACCACCTGAACGAAGATGCTTCGCTTGGCATGGAGCTGGTCATCAGACAGTATGGATCCGCAGTAAAAACGATCTGCCGCTCCATATTGTCCGGGTACAGCAACGAGGATATTGAGGAAACCGTATCCGATACCTTTGTGGGATTGTGGCAGTCTAAAGATAAGATCCGGTTGATCGAAGGCCGCGGTCTAAGAGAATATTTATATGGAATCGCAAGACGCACGGCACTAAACCGCCGGCGCAGCCTTGCAAAAAAACAGCCGACACAGGATATTGATACCGCCGGAGAGCTGGTATCGGGGGAAAATGTGGAGGAACAGATCATCTGCCGGTCGGAATATGCTGTTTTATATCAGTTGATCGATTCCATGAAAAGTCCGGACCGGGAAATCTTTATTTACCGGTATTTCTATCAGCATTCCATTAAGGAGATCGCTGATAAATTAACCTTAAAGGCAAAAACGGTAGAGAACAAATTAACACGGGGGAGAAACCGTTTGAGACAGCAGTTGATCCGGTGCGGCGTGGATGTCGCCTGAAGCTGCCATTTGTCAGGACTGCAGAAATCGGGGGATTTCAATGCAGTCAGAAAGGAGTGCCTTATGAAAAATATAGAAGATTTATTAAATGAACTGCCGCAATACCGCGCGGATACGGAAGGGGAAAAAACATCATTGACAGAAGAAGAGATCATGCGGATCCACCAAAGGACAATGCAGAAGATCCAGGGGGAAACAAAAGAAGAGTCCAAGGTGGTAAAACATCCGCCTTTTTGGAGAAAATATTACAGGCCGTTAGCTGCTGCAGCAGCCGCATGTGTTGTCTGTCTGGCCGGTGCCACTGCGTTTGCAGCCTTTGGCTTGGACGACAGTATCAAAAACTTTTTTCAGATATATGATGACAGATCACAGCAGACAGCTGAGAAGCTTACCACCAACGTCAACGCAACGGCGGAATCCAATGACATTAAGCTGGATGTCACCCAGACCATTGGCGACCAGTCCGGTTTTTATGCTGTGATCAACGCCACCGGAGTTAAGGATGTGCCTTACACCCTTATGTTCCAAAATACGGACATTGCCATTACAGGCAAGGACGGTGCAAACTACGATTACACTGCCGATGATATCAACAGCAGTGCCGTGGAGAACGGCATCACTAAATTTCCACTGCTGATCAGCGGAGTCAATCAGGACGGCGGGGACGTCAATATCAACGGAAGTCATGTCTCACTATCTCTGAAAAATATAGGCTATCTGGATGAGCATGGAAAATTTGTTACTCTTCACAAAGGAGACTGGAACCTTGCATGGGACTTCCGGACAGATGCCAAACCGGAGCAGATCACAGTAGACAAAAAAATATCCCTTATGGATTCTCAGGGACTTTGGACCGATCTTACGATCTCTCCTCTTTCCCTGACAGCACATTTTAAGATCACGAAACAGGGAAAGACCCATTTTACGCAAAAGGAATGGAATAAATATGAGAAGTCAGACCGTCTGGTCGTCCAGTTTACTGACGGAAGCCGTATTGACAGCCGCTATGAAGATATTGTAACAGAGAGTTGGGGAGCCGGAGAAGCAGAAGGCTACAAACGTATTGGGTTTCATCAGATCGTCGATACCAAAGCCATTGCAAGCGTTACCTTTGGCGGCCGCAGCATCACACTGCATGAGAGCGAGGCAAATGATAAACGCATCCGCCTCAGCAGCAACGCAGCCAAATGCTATGTGGAACTGCCGGAAAGCATTGCTTCCATTGTCACCCTGAAAGAGCAGAAGGATGTCAAAAATATCGATTTCGGATGCAGTGAATCTACGGTAACCTTTGTCGGCAGACGTGGCGGTGCTAAAATGTCACTGTTTACCATCCACCGTCTGAAAGGTAGCTTCAGCCGTTCCGAAATGGAGGATTTTAACCCTATGATGACCTATATCGGTTCCCATAACGGATATACCTACACGATTGATTACGGCGAGTGTCAGACAGAGGCACAGATCCGGGAATTTGCAGATCTGATGAACAAGTATATTTCCAATATCCTGCCGTTCTTTGAGTATATGGATTAAGGCTCTGAAAGCATCTGCCGATAAAATTCTTATAACTTAAGAGTCAACCCGATCCTTGGTCTGTTCGGGGGTAAGAATTTCGACCAGTACCACATCAGGCTTCTGGGACAGGTTACATTAAATTATGGAAGAAGCCGTATATCAGGGAAATCCCGATATACGGCTTCTTTTCATTTATAGATGTAAACATCTGGTGTCAGGAGTTAAATGGAGTAAACCGAAATTAATTTTCCCAATCCCTTCTCCCGGAACATCTTCCGATATTCGTCCTTCTTTTTCTCCGGAACATAAATCTTCAAGTCCTTCGGAACATTCTCAAACACGCGCTCGCCAACGTCCTCCGGTTTCAATTTGGAGGATTGGATGTAAAGCTTCTCCAGCTTTTTACATTTTCGAAAGGCTCTGTCCCCAATGGTATTGACCTTGCTTCCAACCCAGATACATGTCACCTTCTTATGGCCCTCAAACGCTCTGCTCCGAACCGCCGTGATACAATAGCGGACGCCATCAATCCGGACAGATCGGGACATCGTGACCTTTTTGGCAGTCATTTTCGCAGAATAGAATGTCACTGTCGGATTCTTTACATTGGAACTGGTTACTTTATAACGGTTTCCCTTGGAATCCGTGATCAGCTTGCCTTTCCTTGCCGGTTTCTTTTGGCTTAATTTGGATGTTGCCATCGGAGTCCACTGTGGTGTCTGCGTCGGTGCCGGTGTATCCGCTGCCGACGGAGCCGGTGCCTGGCTTGACTGCGGTACCATACTCTGTCCCGGCGTCGGAAGCTCCGGTGCCAACGGAGCCGGTGCTGGCTCGGTTGTGACCGGCTGCAGGGTCGGTGCTTCTGTCGGTGCTGTTGTGACCGGTACTCCTGTCCAAACAGGCTCCTTTGTTGGGAATGCTGTCGGTGCTGTTGTGACCGGTACTCCTGTCTGAACAGGCTCCTTTGTCGGAGCTTTCGTTGCCGGGGTCTCTGTTTTCACCGGTTCCTTTGTCGGGACTTTCGTCGCCGGAGTCTCTGTCTTCACCGGTTCCTTTGTCGGAGCTTTCGTCGCCGGAGTCTCTGTCTTCACCGGCTCCTTTGTTGGAACCTCTGTGACTGCCGGATGAT
>CAKRHL010000202.1 GCA_934338765.1 uncultured Lachnospiraceae bacterium
AGGCGGAGACAGAGGCTCCGGAAATTGAAGGAAGCCATGCACTTCTCAAGGGCAGAGGTCCTGTATCTACCCTTTGGGATTACGCAAAGGAGGTAGCCGCCTATACCAGAGGAGAGGGAAGCTTTTCCTGTGTCACAGGGGGCTATGGTCCCTGCCACAATGCCCGGGAGGTGGTGGATGAGATCGGTTATGTGCCGGAGGAGGATCTGGCCAATCCCACAGGATCTGTTTTTTGCAGTCATGGTTCCGGGTTTTATGTGGAATGGGACAAGGTGCCGGAATATATGCATGTGGAGAGCGTACTGGATACAGCAGGCGGCATTTTGGATGAGGAATCTGCCTGGCAGGAATATCAGATGCGATGTAGCAGGGAAGAAGAAAAGTCAGAGCAATGGATCGGTGTAGATGAGGTGGACCGCATACTGGACAGAACCTTTTATGCAAACAAAAAAGAGGGGTTTACACCTCATAAGGGCATTGCACACCGGAAGAAGCAGAAAACGAAACAGGCAGAGATCCGGGAATATGGACAGGAAAGTGCAAAACCGGCAGCCAAAAGAGAAAAATATCTTCTGGTAGATGGTTATAATGTGATCTTTGCATGGGAAGAATTAAATGAGCTTGCCAAGGTGAGTATTGATGGGGCAAGAGGAAGACTGATGGACATTTTATGTGATTATCAGGGCGTCCGGAAGTGTAATCTGATCGTGGTGTTTGATGCGTACCGTGTCAAGGGGCATCCGACGGAGATTTCCGATTATCACAATATTCATGTGGTATATACTAAAGAAGCCGAAACGGCAGATCAGTTTATCGAGAAATTTGCCCATGAAAACGGCAGAAAATATGATGTCACTGTGGCTACCTCTGACGGTTTGGAACAGATCATTATCCGGGGACAGGGCTGTGGACTGATCTCTGCCCGTGAGTTTGAAAAGGAAGTGGCAGCTGTGAGACAGGGCGTGGCTTTGAAGCTGCAGGAGCAGAAGGATAAAGGAAATACCCTGATGGAACGCTTATCAGAGGCATCAAAGAAGGAGCTGGATTCGTGGAAACACGACTGATCCGGAGAAGCAGGTAAGGGAACCTTTGTGGAAGGATAAGGGCAGCCGGTTTGCCGGGGGGAGAACTTATTGGAGGGATGATGGAGATGGAGCAGGAGAAATTATTACAGGTACAGCAGGAAGTCAATCAGGTGATACAGGGAAAGGAGGATGTGGTACAGAAGGTGTTTGCAGCAATGATCGCCGGAGGACACATTCTTATGGAGGATATTCCCGGAGTGGGAAAGACGACACTGGCCACGACCTTTGCCGGAATTCTGGAGCTTACGTATCACAGAGTCCAGTTTACACCGGATGTACTTCCAAGTGATATCCTTGGATTTTCTATGTATCATAATAAAACGGGAGAGTTTGAATTTCATCCGGGGTCTGTTTTTTGTAATCTCTTTCTGGCTGATGAGATCAACAGAACGTCGCCGAAAACGCAGTCGGCTCTTCTGGAGGTCATGGAGGAACGACAGGCGAGTGTGGAGGGAAAGACATGGGCACTGCCGGATCCCTTTTTTGTGATCGCAACACAGAATCCAAGTGGTTCCTCCGGTACACAGCTTTTGCCGGAATCCCAGCTGGATCGTTTTATGATCTGCCTTTCCATGGGGTATCCGTCTCATAAGGATGCCGTTTCTATTTTGAAGGGAGAGGTATGGAAGCGGCCGGCAGAACGCCGGAGAGTGCTTACTGTTGATGAATTAAAGTCATTGCAGAAGGAAGCAGAGCAGATATACGTCCATGACGATATTTATGAATATATTGTATCTTTGGTGGAGGAAACCAGAAAACCTGGGCTGTTTGCGGAGGGTGCAAGTCCGAGAGCGACCATTGCGCTTCTTCACATGGCAAGAGCGATGGCACGTCTGGAGGGAAGGGATTTTGTAACGGCGCGGGATGTGCAGCGTGTCCTGAAGGATGTGCTGGGACATCGTGTGAAACCGGGGGCCAGAGCGAGAGCAGAAGGAAAGAGTATGGAAGAAAGTATCCATGAGCTGATCCTCCGGGTGAAAAGTCCGCGCAGTTAGGAGGCACTTATGACAAATAAAGACCGGCTGCATTTCCGATGGGCGCATATGATCGGGTACCTGCTGCTTTTTGCGGGAGATATCGGCGCATTTGTTGTTTTGCGAAGTTATTTTCTGCTGATGATGGCAGTTGTTATTGTTGTGATGGGAATCTTATCGGTATATGGACTGTTTGCCCTGGCAGGAGATCTGCAGGTGCGTATTTATATATCCGGTCAGGAAGTGGTCAGGGATGAAGAGATAGAGATGCAGGTGCAGCTGCTTCATCGAAGGTATTTTTTTGCGTTAAATTGTCTGCTTGACATGGAGGCGGAAAATATTTTCAGGGAAAGTAAGAATTCCTGGGAGATTTCCATGCCGCTGCAGCCGTCAGGAGTTTCGGGGATGGGCATTCCGTTAAAGACGCAGCACATTGGAAAGTATGATATACGCTGCAAAAAGGCAGCAATACGTGATCTGCTGGGGATCGTGGAGGTGGCTGTACCGGTAGAAAGCGGTTGTGAGATGACAGTACTTCCTCGTATTGATCAGGAGGAAACACTGGAAACCTCGGGCTTTTTATCGGGAATGTCAGAGACAGAGGAAAGCAGGGAAAAGGGGCATGATTTTTCTGAGGTCAATGATATCCGGGAATACGTTCCGGGAGATAAGCTTCGTGATATACACTGGAAGCTTTCTGCCAGGCAGGGAGAGCTGATGGTAAAGGAACGGATCAGCGTTTCCGGTTCTCAGATGGTAGTATTGATCCGGTTGTCGAAGGAAAAGGAGATTTCAGAAATGCTGCTGCAAAAAACAGGAGGAGCAGTGGCGTCATTTCTGTCCCAAAATCTGCCAATATGTCTGCTGATATGGAATGGGCACCGATATGGGTTTGAAGAATATATCTGCAGTGACATGCAGGAGCTTCGCAGGGCATTTGCATTGATACTTGCGATGCCATTATCTGTCCGGATTCAGGAACAGCAGGCAGTTTATCTTAAAAACAGCTATCCGTTTTTAAGGACATATGTAAGTATCGAAAATGAGGACTCACAGATACAGGTGGTGATGAGGGAAAATGTTTGATGGATTCAAGGAGACGGGACATAGGAGATCGGAGAAAAGGGATCTGCACAAAAAGCAGAGACAAAAGAAGGAATCCCCGGAGCTGACAGAGGGTCTTGTCATATGTCCGGAGCTTATGGCAGGGGAAAACCGTATAAAAACGCTTTTGGTAAAGGGAGTTCTTGTGTATCTGCTGGTCATGGGAGTGATGGGTGCGTATCTGTCATCTCTGGATGAGGAGCTTTCCTGGGGTGTGATGCATGTGATCGTGTTCCTTTGTTCCCTTTACTGTGCCTGCCTGTATTACAATAAGCGGTGGCAGGATATCGGATATCTTCTTTTACTTGCGGGGATTGCAGCGGGAGGATATTTCCTTGGAAAATATATCAACAGTGGATTTTACGCTGTTGCCAATGACATGTCAGAGGCTGCATCTGTTTTTTTTGACAGCAATGCCATGCGTTCCTATGGGGAACAGATCGGAAACAGGTATGCGGCGATCACGATCTCTATGAGCTATATAGGATGTATCTGCTGCGTGCTGGTTAATATTATGGTTTCGAGGAAGATGCGGTGTGGGCTGCTTGTGCTCCTGGGAGTGGGAGTGTTAGCGATGCCGTTGTATCTGGAGGAGGAACCATCCTTTTTGTATATGGTCATGCTTTTTGCGGGGATTTTCTCATGTTTTATGATACGGGGAAACGGTCATTATCTTTTGACATTCCGGGATCAGGCATTTGAATGGAAGTCAGGAAAAAAGCAATTTTCATATGTATATGATGCTAAGCTTGTGGGGCGGACTGTTATCTGTGTTGTTCTGACCTGTATTATTATTCTGGGGGCAGGGTCTGTTGTGTATCCAAGGTCACTTCATCAGAATATACGGGGTACCAGTGCGTTGAAGCAGGATACGCTGGAAACAGTGGAGAACATATCCATGCTTGGTCTGGCGGGACTGTTTAATTTTTATCCCAATACAGGAGGTCTTACCAATGGTACTCTCGGGGGTGTCAGTGCCATCCGTTATGACTATGAAACGGATCTGACTATCCGGTTTGCGCCCTATACGCAAAACAGAATATATCTGAAGACTTTTACCGGTTGTGATTATCTTCCGTACCGCAACCGCTGGCAGAGGCAGACGGACGCCTCGGGAAATGTAGTTTTGGAACGGGCGGATACCACTACTGAGCAGATGAAGAAAAATTTTCAGAAAAACAAAAAGAAAACCGGAAAAGGAAAAATTTTTGTGAAGAATGTGGCGGCAGCAACGGGAGTATACCTGCCATATTATTCAGAGGAAACAGATAAAGTGATCTATCCCGGGGC
>CAKRHL010000203.1 GCA_934338765.1 uncultured Lachnospiraceae bacterium
GACTTGCCATGCAGAGAGCAGAGAGTGAGGAGATTTCAGAAGAACAACACAAAGAAAATGATGTGAGTGCGGCAATCCGGACATTGTCAAAGCTTGAGGCGAAGGCAATGCTATATGTGCTGGACGAGCTGGAGGAATCTGATACGAATATGCTGATCACCAGCCGTCTTGCAGATCAGGTGGGGATCACGCGGTCGGTTATCGTCAACGGCCTTAAGAAGTGCGAGAGTGCAGGGATTATTTCAACGCGGTCTGCCGGAATGAAAGGGACGAGTATTCGTCTGTTAAATGAGTTGTTTACGCCGGAGATGATCCGGAATTGCATGGAACAGTAAAATCTGTAAATAGGTCTTGTTTTTTTTATGATTTTCTTTATAATTATATGTAGTGTAATTGTGTTTATAGTCGTACAAGATCTGGAATGAAGATGCATTTATACATAATGTGAGGAGGTTTTCCATGATTTCATCGGGAGCGTATAATTATATCAATGTATTGGAAAAAGTCGCAGATGCAAGCTGGCTGCGGCATTCTGTTATTTCAAACAATATTGCCAATGCAGATACACCGACATTTAAACGTAAGGATGTTAATTTCCAAAGCTATTTAGAGGAGCAGCTGAGTGGCGGAGATTCATTGGATGATGAAGTGGCAGATGCGGAGCTTGATCTGCTCAATGGCAGCATATATACAGATTACAGCACGGTGAGCTATCGTCTGGATGGCAACAATGTAGATATTGATACAGAGAATTCCTACATGGCACAGAATCAGATTAAATATTATACTGTGCTTGATTCGATATCACAGGAGTTTTCGAGACTGCGCAGCGTGTGCAAGAACGGTAGCGGTTCATAATTCATAAGGCATCTGGAGATAAGACAGATCTTTGTGGTTGTTAGGAAAGGATGGACAGATAAATGGGTGTTTTTTCTGCATTTGATGTGAGTGCCAGCGGTATGACGGCACAGAGAACACGTCTGGACGTGATCTCTCAGAATATTGCCAATGTAAATTCTACCCGTGATGCGGATGGAAATATTTATAAACGAAAAACAGTCGTATTTCAGGAGAAAGCCTATTATTCCTTTGATGATGCACTGACATCAGCAACAGGGATGTACGGCAAGGTCGGCAACGGTGTCAAGATCAGCCGTATCACAGAGGATACGGATACAGAGGGAAGGATGGTTTATGACCCTTCCAATCCGGATGCGGATGAGAATGGTTATGTGACATACCCAAATGTCAATACAGTGACAGAAATGACAAATATGATCGATGCGAGCCGCTCTTATGAGGCCAATGTTACAGCATTTAATGCAGCCAAGAATATGGCGCTGAAGGCTTTAGAGGTTGGCAGGTAATATTTGTTGATCGGCGTGGTCCATGGATGGGAGAGACGCTACATAGAAAAACGATGATCCGTTGCGGAGCAGAGGGCGGATATATCAGGAATGGAGAGTATATATGGAATTATCGGCACTATCAAATGTTGATTTGATCAATGCTTTTAAGGTACCTGAGATCTCATCGTCGTTGGATGACAGCAAGACAGGGACAGTACAAAAAAACGGAGCCTTTGAAGCGTTGTTTAACTCGGCGGCAAATATGATCAGCGATGCAAATGATTACAGCAATGCGGCAGAGGTGGAGGAAATCAAATATTCCATGGGTGAGACAGAGAGTATTCATGATCTTCAGATCGCACAGCAGAAGGCAAACATTTCATTGCAATACGTTGTAGCTGTGAGAGACTCCTTTATGTCAGGGTACAGAGAATTGATGAACCTGCAGTTTTAATGTGTGACGACACACAGACCGGAAAAGGATCATCAGTTGGATGACAGAGACAAATGTTAGGAGAGTTGTATTATGAAGGAAAGAGTACAGGAAATTCCAGCCAAAATAGTAGAGTTCTGGAATAGATATACAAGCAGGCAGAAAACTATCATTATTTCAGTAATATGTGTTGTACTGGTTCTGATCGGTGTGATGGCATATCTTGTATCGCGTCCTACATGGACAAGGTTTCAGCAGTTTGGTAATCTGGAGGATGCATCAAGCATGGTAAAGGCACTGGATGATCAGGGCATTGCCAATAAAAGCTCAAAGGATGGTCTGACACTGTATGTTCATGACCAGGATATGACCAAGGCCTTTTACTGTATGAGTGACAATAACCTCACGGATAAGGGGTATACATGGGATGATGCGTTTAACAACAGTATATCCACTACGGAGAGCGAAAAAAATCAAAAAAGAGTACTTGCATTGCAGAGCGAGTTGAAAGCAAGTATGATCCAATATTCATTTATTGATGATGCCAAGGTGTTTATTGATGTGCCGGAAAGTACATATAGCATTCTGGACGAAGAGAATGTAACATCCGTAACGGCTATGGTTGATGTCAATCAGAAGAATGAAAAGCAGCTGACCTCGGATGTGGCACAGAATCTGGCATACTGGCTGGCCAATGCAGTCGGTACGGATGTGGATCATGTGATCATCAATGATTACAATGGCAAGTGTCTGTACAATGGTTTTACAAGTGACGGACTGGGTGGCGATCTTACAGGCGGTTCCACAGAGTATTGTGAGAGACTTCGGAACACCATCGCATCCAATCTGGTAGATCTGCTGGTTCGTTGCGGGTATGATGATGTGCAGGTGGGAACTCAGGGCATCCAGTTCAATATGAACAAGATCGAGACACTGACCAAAAAGTACAGTGTTGCAGACGGTAGAGATTACGGCTACCCGACAAACTATGTACATTCCACCAATGAGGGATCATCCGGTACTGTAAGTGGTATCCCTGGGACGGATTCCAATGATAATGACGAGACGGATTATGTCATTAATGATGGTAATTCCAACAGCTCTTCTCAGGAATATGAAAAGCTTACCGGTCTTCTGACAGATGAGACCATTGAGAATATCAAACAGGAGAAGCCGGCAATACAGCTGGATCAGTCTTCTCTTGGTATTGTTGTGACCAGATATAAGATATACGATGAGGCACAGCTTGAAAAAGATGGTACACTTGACAATATGACCTTTGATGAGTTTATGGCTCAGAATAATCAAACGACCACCTTTACCGTGCCGAATACGGAGATTCAGCTTCTTTCCAGTGCTTCCGGTGTGGCAGCGGGATCTATCACGGTTGTGGGGTATGAGGTTCCGAAATTTGTACAGAAGACAACCAAAAGCCGCAGCATTTCCGATTACCTGATGATCATACTGGCGGTATTGATTATTGCACTGCTGATCTTTGTAGTGGTTCGTGGAACGGCACCTGTAGCTGTTGCTGATGAGGAGCCGGAGCTTTCTGTAGAACAGCTTTTGGCAACGACCAAGGAAAATCAGTCTTTGGAGGATATTGAGTTTAGTGATAAGTCTGAGACGAGAAAGATGATAGAAAAATTTGTCGATGAAAATCCGGAGGCAGTTGCCCAGCTGCTTCGTAACTGGATCTCAGACGACTGGGAATAATTGTATGAACATTATAAAGGAATTGCAAAACGCAATTCCTTTATCCGCTATAATTGGAAGATAATGATGCCGCAGATCTGAGGCAGAAATGGAGGTTGAAAATGGCTAAGTCAGAGGAAATATCAGGGATCCAGAAGGCGGCGATCCTTTTGATCGCTTTGGGACCGGACAAGTCTTCGTCTGTTTTTAAGCATCTGAAAGAGGATGAGATCGAGCAGATTACGCTGGAGATCGCAAATACCAGAAGTGTTTCACCGTCTGTAAAGGATAAGGTGATGGATGAGTTTTATGAGGTGTGCCTTGCTCAGCAGTATATTGCCGAGGGTGGTATTGGTTATGCCAAGGATCTGCTGGAGAAGGCTCTTGGTGCAGAGAGAGCAAGAGATGTGATCGGAAAGCTGACGGCGTCCTTACAGGTTCGTCCTTTCGAGTTTGTCCGCAAGACTGATGCCAGCCAGCTTCTGAACTTTATTCAGGACGAGCATCCACAGACTATTGCGTTGATATTATCATATCTTTCTTCTGCACAGGCATCTGTGATCATTTCGGCGTTGTCTCCGGATAAGCAGACTGATGTGGCAAAGCGTATTGCCCAGATGGACAGGACGTCGCCGGATGTGATCAAGGAAGTCGAGAAGGTGCTGGAGCAGAAGCTTGCTTCCCTTGTCAATCAGGATTACACCATTGTGGGTGGCGTAGATGCAATCGTAGATATTTTAAATACGGTGGATCGCGGTACCGAGAAGCATATTATGGAGAGCATGGAGATAGAGGATCCGGAGCTTGCAGACGAGATCCGCAAGAAGATGTTTGTATTCGAGGATATCCTGTCGCTGGACGACCGTTCTGTACAGCGTGTACTTCGTGAGGTTGATAATAATGAACTTGCGGTTGCCCTGAAGGGGTCTAATGAGGAAGTTCAGAATCTTATCTT
>CAKRHL010000204.1 GCA_934338765.1 uncultured Lachnospiraceae bacterium
GATATCCCGCTGGAGGCAGCCGTCTCCCAGCATAAAAATACCATATAAAATGTCAAATGCACTGTCTGACAGGAAGGTGTTGAGCGCAGCTTCGTGGTAAAGGTCATCCAGCTCCTTATAGAGGTGGTTAAATTCCATCTGAACCTTGCTCATATATGGTTTTGAGGGTGTTTTCATATGCACCATCCTTTCTATAATAAGTCTGATTTCGTACTTAGAGATGTATTATAGTCCGATTTCATACTTGTGTCAAGAGGGACCTGTTTCACGGATTAATTTTCCGGCGGTTTTTGTTGTACTATGACGGTCCGGAATATGTCATAAATTTCCCCGGATTCATGATGCTTTTTTCTTGCTATCTTTATGGTGAAATGGTACTATTATCTTTAGATAAAATTTAAGATAAGAGGTATAGCAAAAACTATGAAAAATTCAAATGAACCCATTTACGACGCTCGTAAACTTGGGATTCCCAAAATGATGATCCTGGGAATCCAGCACATGTTTGCCATGTTTGGTGCAACGATCCTTGTGCCGATCCTTGTGGCAGGTTATTTTCAGGAGGCATGCGGTGAACCGCTGTCCCGTGGACTGACTGTTTCCGTTACTTTGTTCTGTGCCGGATTTGGTACACTGATCTTTCATCTTTGTTCCAGATTTAAGGTGCCGGCATTCTTAGGTTCGTCCTTTGCATTCCTCGGTGGATTTTATACCGTGGCCAATCTCCAGGACGGGATCTATGCCAATATGAATGTCAATGACAAGGTGGCATATGCCTGCGGCGGTATTGTGGTAGCCGGTTTGTTATATCTGGTGGTTGCCCTGATCTTCAAGCTGGTAGGTGTCAATCGCGTGATGAAGTTCCTTCCGCCTGTTGTGACAGGACCGATCATTATTTGTATTGGTCTGTCTTTGGCACCATCTGCAGTAAGCAACGCTTCCACCAACTGGCTGATCGCATTTGTGGCATTGGCCGTCATCATTATCTTCAATATCTGGGGCAAGGGCATGTTCAAGATCATTCCGATCCTCATGGGTGTTCTGATCTCATACGCATTTGCATTGATCCTCAATGCCTGCGGAGTAACAAATCCGGATGGCTCAGCCATTTTGAATTTCGCTTCCGTATCTTCTGCCAAATGGGTTGGACTTCCACCATTCCAGATCTGTAAGTTTGATGTAACTGCGATCCTTGTTATGGCGCCGATCGCCATTGCTACCATGATGGAGCATGTGGGTGACATGTCCGCTATTTCGGCCACAGTAGGCAAGAATTATATTGAGGATCCGGGTCTTCACCGTACTCTGATGGGAGACGGTATTGCCACTGCATTTGCAGGATTTGTCGGTGGACCGGCCAATACAACATACGGAGAAAACACCGGAGTGCTGGAGCTTTCCAAGGTATATGATCCGAGAGTGATCCGTATTGCAGCGGCACTTGCGATCGTTCTTTCCTTTATACCGAAGTTTTCTGCCATTATTTCTACTATGCCATCGGCGATCATTGGGGGCGTGTCTTTTATGCTTTACGGTATGATCTCAGCCATCGGTGTAAGAAATGTAGTGGAAAACAGAGTTGATCTGACGAAGTCAAGGAACCTGATCATTGCAGGTGTTATCTTTGTATGTGGTCTGGGATTCTCAGACGGCCTTACATTCCACGTAGCAGGCACCTCCATTACATTGACTGCTCTGGCTGTCGCTGCGATCGCCGGTATCCTTCTCAATGCGATCCTGCCGGGTAATGACTACAGCTTTGGCAAGCATCCGGAGGGAGACAGAAGCCGTGGCGTATATGTGATGAACAGTGACGATGAGCCGGAGGATGAGGAGTGATCCATACGTTTACGGAACAGATTCTATGGTAAGAATAAACACAGGATAGATGCTGTGGGAAGATAATTTAACATAAAAAACTATATATGTAGAAAGGGAAAATACGATGATCAAATCAGATAATATTGTAATTTTTGAGCACCCGTTAATCAAACATAAGATTTCCCTGTTGCGGGACAAGGCAACAGGAACCAACGAGTTCCGTAAGCTGGTGGATGAGATCGCCATGCTGGAGGGTTTTGAGGCACTTTCAGATCTGCCGGTCGAGGATGTGGAGATTGAGACACCGATCGAGAAATGCATGACACCGATGATCTCCGGACGTAAGCTGGCGGTTGTTCCTATCCTTCGTGCCGGACTGGGTATGGTATCCGGTATTCTTGCCCTGGTACCAAATGCAAAGGTAGGTCACATCGGAATGTACCGTGACGAAGAGACACATCAGCCACAGGAGTATTATTGCAAGCTGCCGGATCCCATCGAGGAGAGACTGATCGTTGTCTGTGATCCTATGCTGGCAACCGGCGGATCTGCTGTGGATGCCATTGATCAGATCAAAAAGCACGGCGGCAGGAATATCAAATTTATGTGTATCATTGCAGCTCCCGAGGGACTGGAAAAGCTCCATAAAGCACATCCGGATGTACAGATCTATGTAGGAAATCTGGATCGTCAGCTCAACGAGGATGCTTATATCTGTCCGGGACTTGGAGATGCCGGAGACCGTATTTTCGGTACGAAATAATCAGTATATAAAGAGCCGGAAAGTTGTTGGCAGATATCTGTAAACAGAGGCTGAAAGGAGAGTGTGAAATGGGAATGTTTGTAAATACAGGAAACTCCGCTTTTCAGGTTGCGTTGAATTCAGAGATATATGTTGATAAAACCGGGTTACTGAAGTACACCAACAAAGTACTGAACACGCTGCAGGGCTATATCTGTAACAGCCGTCCAAGAAGATTTGGAAAGTCTGTAACTGCAGATATGCTGACGGCCTATTACAGCAGGGGCTGTGATTCGGAACAGTTATTTTCCGGATTGGAAATTGCAAAGAGTCCTGATTTCAAAAAGCATCTGAATCAATATGATGTCATTCATCTTGATATTCAGTGGTGTATGGAACCGGCTGGAGGGCCGGAAAAAGTTGTGTCCTATATTACGGACACAACGATTGAAGAGCTGAGAGGATATTATCCTGACGAGTTGCCGGAACATATACATTCCCTGCCGGAGGCGCTTTCTTATATCAGTAATGCGACAGGAAGAAAATTTATTATCATTATTGACGAATGGGATGTTTTAATTCGTGATGAGAGTGCGAATGTCGCAGTACAGAGGGAATACATCACTTTTTTGAGAGGGTTGTTCAAAGGAACAGAACCGACAAAATACATTCAGCTTGCGTATTTAACAGGAATTTTGCCGATCAAAAAAGAAACGACACAGTCCGCATTAAACAATTTTGATGAGTTTACTATGCTGGGGGCAAGTGATCTTTCCTCTTATATCGGGTTCACTGAGGATGAGGTGAAAGCACTGGCAGAAAAATATCATCGGGATTTTGAGAAGGTAAAAAAGTGGTATGATGGATATGTATTAAAAGAGTATCAGGTTTATAATCCTAAAGCGGTTGTCAGTGTTATGCTTAAGGGAGAGTTTCGGAGCTATTGGTCGGAAACAGCTTCTTATGAGGCTGTTGTTCCGTTGATCAATATGAATTTTGATGGTCTGAAAAATGCGATTTTGGAAATGATTTCCGGAGCGGCTGTCCACGTTGACACAACGACTTTTAAGAATGATGCCAAAAATATCCAGAGTAAGGATGATGTGCTCACATACCTGATCCATCTGGGATATCTTGGGTATGATCAGGAAAAAAAGACGGCCTTTGTTCCCAATGAAGAGATCCGGGCTGAATTAACATCCGCAGTTACCAGTAGAAAATGGGATGAGATGATTACTTTCTGGCAGGAATCAGAAGAGCTGTTAAATGATACGCTGGATATGGATTGCGAATCCGTTGCCAACAGAATTGAAAAGATTCATTCGGATTATGTTTCGGTGATTCAATACAATAATGAGAACTCTCTGAGCAGTGTTCTGGCGATTGCATATCTGAGTGCGATGCAGTATTATTTTAAGCCGGTCAGAGAACTGCCGACAGGAAGAGGATTTGCTGATTTTGTTTACATTCCAAAGCCGGAATACAAAAAAGATTATCCGGCGATTCTGGTAGAATTGAAATGGAATAAAAAGGCAGAAACGGCGATGGACCAGATCAAAGACAGGAAATATCCTGACTCGATCCTGGAATATACGGGAGATATCCTTTTGGCTGCGATTAGTTATGATAAAAACAGTAAAAAACATGTCTGCCGGATGGAACGGTATCAGAAAGAATAAATATGAAACAAAGCAGAGAAGGTGTAGATTTCTGACATCTTCTCTTTATTCTTGTTTCATCTGCCGAAGCTCCGGCAGAACAGTTGCGAGCATAACCACAAAACAGAGCGTGCCGCCGATCACATTGGAGACCGGTTCTGCAAGGAAAACTCCGTTGGTGCCCAGATGAAATGTGTAGGGCAGCAG
>CAKRHL010000205.1 GCA_934338765.1 uncultured Lachnospiraceae bacterium
TCCATAGATTCCAGATTCATTAACATTCTGGCAATTGAGATATCTGTCTCAGATGTGATCGTCATATTGATCCCGTCATCATTTGACTGTAAAAAGCTTACTGTCATTGTTCTCGGCAGGTTTGCCTCCAGCTGCTTTACAAGACTGTTGAGATTTTCATTCTGTGTCTCCGTTGCATTGTAAAGGCTGCTCACCTGACTGTAAACACTTTTGATGCCCTCATTCTCCTCAAATACGGAATTGATATAAGATAAGGACTGCTTTCTGGCATTCAGATCATCATTTTTCTGTTTCTCTGTATTGTACTGCAGGAATGAGAAGGTTGACATTGCGATCGCACAGATCACAGCCAGACCAAAGACAAGCTGTGCATTGCGAAGCGCATCTGCTCCTGCTCCTGATGTTGTTACATTTTTGGACTTAAACCCAACCGGTGCGATTGCCGCACCTACTACAGCGATGTATTCTGTCTGGTTATAAAGCCCCTCACTGAAATGACGCGGGAATGATACATTAACCAGATGCTCCATTCTCTGTGTCGGGATATTCAGCTCATTTTCAAACAGTTCTTCAATACCTGCTACTTTACATCCCATACCTGTAATATAAATACTTGTAAGCTCTACTCCCTGATATTTTGACTTAAAGAAGTCGATAACACGAAGAACACTCAGAAGAATCTCTCCGATCGCATCCGTAACCACCTTACGGGAAGACTTGCTTGCCTCCTGCTGTCTCCACTGCTCCTCAGTCATTCGGGCACTTACAATACTCTCATCATCATCAAGTCCTCTGTAATCAAGACTCCGGCAGACAAGCTTATCTCTGCAGAGTGCCTCACAGGCTGTATCCATATCCTCGATCATACACTCATCACTGAGCACCATTGCCTCAGCCACATTGAAAATACCCTGTGGGATCGTACGCTGCATCAGCTGCTGTCCTTCATTCATAAAGTTGATCATGGTGGTGTTTCCACTGATCTGGATACATGCACAATAATCAAGGACGATCTCCTTCTTTAACACCTGCATAGAACCATTACCAAAGTAATCCAGCGCTTCAATATTGAAGTCCATCTCCTTGGCGAAGTTATAATAGTTATCCACCAGATCATCCGGGGCAGCCAGTAAAAGCACCTTATAAGACTTTTCCTTTCCCTCCTTGATGGTCTCCAGCAGAGAATATGCTAATGTATAATCTGTCAGATCGATCGGGAAATACTCCTGTGCCGTTGCCTGAACAAGGGCACCGATCTTGTTTTCCTTTACATTAGGAAGTGTTACCTCTCTTGTCGCGATCTTACTGGATGCGATCGAGAATACAACACTCTTTTCTTTCATTCCGGCTTCTGCCAGCTCATTTCTAAACGCTACTGCCAGAACATCCTTGTCGCGGATAACACCATCCTCAATAACCCCTTCCGGTGTGGCAAAGCTTACCGCACGATATACGTGTGGATTTTTCTTTTTATAATCAATCTCAACAATCTTGGTCACCTGTGTGCCAATCTCAATACTAAGTACATGTTTTGCCATATCGTACTTTTCCTCCCTGTCTCAATATTTTTGCATCACACAAAATTCAACGTATGCAGACAAACTGCAAAAGGAGCCTAACGCTGTGCTCAATGATAAGCTCGCCGTTAAACTCTCTGTGACAGCAAAATTACTGCCATCTTCTGAATAAAACGTCAATAAACGGTTACAATGATCTCATTAAACAATGGATCACATTTTTATCAAACTCATATACCAATCAATCATCGGAGTCCCCCACAGTGCCGTGATCCAAATTCCCACAGACAAATAAGGTCCCAGTGCCAGACGATGCTCTGCATGACTTACCGCCATACGGATCAGATGAATCACCGAACCGATAATACATCCCAGAAAAAACGCCAAAACAGCACCCTTCCATCCCAGCAAAAGTCCTGCGCCAAACATCAGCTTGATATCTCCACCGCCGATTCCCCTTCCGACAGTCACGAGATAAATAACCAAAAGAAACACGCTGACAGAAAACATTCCGATCACGTGGTCCTTCCAGACATGCAGGTCAAGCAATGTTGCTGCAATCCCCAGCAATAAAATGAATAGATTGATCCCATCCGCAATCTCCATAGTACGGAAATCGAGAACACTTAAAACAATAAGGGCGGATGTCAGGAGACAATATACGACACTCATATAATTCCAACCGTTCGCCAAGAAAACGATCACATATAATGCTCCATTCATGCCTTCCACTAAGGGATACTGAAGCGATAACTTTGTGTGACACTTCCTGCATCTGCCCCTTAGAAATAAAAAGCTAAATAGCGGAACCAGATCATACCAGCGCAGCCGGTAACCACAAGTCATACAATGAGAGTGTGGAAACACGATGCTTTCCTTTAAAGGAATACGATAGATGCAGACGTTTAAGAAACTGCCTATCACAATCCCGAAGAGAAAGACGAATATGTATAAGACTATGGTTATCGCTGCTGCTGACATGATTGACTCCTATAAATAATATTCGAGATTACTGCTCGTTCTCTACAAGGTTCTTAGAACCTGGATCTGGAGCCGTTGTTGCAGTACCTGTACCTTTATTATCCTGTGCAGGAACCCATACAGCAATCTTTCCAGATGCATTATCAACATTAACGATAATGTCTCCATTCTTCATAAGCTTAGAACCAAGTGCTTCAGAAGATTCCTTATTAATAGAAGCCAATGTCTTACCGCTTCTCAATCCCTCTAACTCTGTAGCAGTCTTAGTGTTAGTAATTGATGCAATATTAGTAAGAGTTGTCGATCCACCTACGCAAGACTCACCACTCTGTGCAATTGCTGATGTAATATCAGTACACAGAGAACTTAAAATCTGCTGATCTTTAGACTGACGAGACTTCTCCATGTACGGAAGCACCTGAGATGCTACAACACCAACAAGGATAGCCATGATCGCCATAACGATGATCAACTCAACAAGAGAGAAACCTTTCTTGTCATTTTCCTGTAACTTTGCGAGATAATTCTTGATAACTTTCTTCATAATATTAATCTCCTTTTCATTAAATTTTATTTATCAAAAGACTGCTTGGCACAGCCCCAAGATCAATGTAAGTATCGGCATAACCGTCTGATCATTTAACTCTACTTATGCATTCTCCGCTGCAGTGTACATAGACATCATCGGCGCCATGATCGCAAACATGATTGGTACAACCACCCCTGCCATCAATACAATGATCACCGGCTCCATGATCGCCGTCACTGCCTTGGTAGCATTTTCCACTTCCTCCTCATAGAAATCAGCGGCATGCTCCAGCATTTCCTCCATATTACCGGTCTCCTCACCGATCGCTGCCATGTTATAAAGAAGCGGTGGAAATACTCCGGACTCCCGGAGAGGAACAGATAACGGCGTACCTCTCTCCACCTCGCCACGAGCTTCCTCCATCACCTTCTGAACGATACGGTTGCTCATAAGTTTTGTAACGATCGCTATGGCATCCACCATCGGAATACCGGATGCCATCAACGTACTCAGTGTACGCGCCAGTCTGGCCGAAGCCGACTTGATCTGGAGATCTCCAACTAAAGGAATACGAAGCAGAACACGTCCCAAGACAATTGCACCTGTCTCTGTTTTCGCCCAAACTCTAAACCCTACCACAAGAGCAGCTATAATAACTGCAATAAGCCACCACCATTTGATCAGGCCATCACTCATCGCCATAACCATCTTGGTGATCGCCGGAAGATCCATGCCGGCTCCCTCCAAAGTCTCCTTAAACTGCGGAATAATATATGTAAGCATCAACACAACGACGCCGGCTACTACTACTAAAAGTACGATTGGATAGATCATCGCCTGCTTGATCATACTGGAGGTCTTGCTATCCTTCTCAAACTGATCCGCCATCCGGCTAAAGGATGTCTCCAGACTACCGGAAGCCTCGCCGGCCTCCACCATATTCAAGAGCATATCCGGAAAGATTCCCTCCTGGGCTCTCATGGCATCCGCCAGAGACTCACCTTTCTCCACCAGGATACGTGTCTGATCCAGCGCCTTCTTCAAATGCTTATTGGTCACCTGATCCGTGATCATCTGGAGTGCCTGAATAACCGTAACACCGGCATGGAGGATACTCTCAAACTGCTTACAGAACACAGAGAGATCTCTGGATTTGACCTTTTTACCAATACTGATCTCAATATCCTTATTTAACGCATTGGGAATCTCCACGCTGATTGGGATCAGTCCCTCCGCTTTCAGAGAATTCCTTGCAGCTGCCTCATTGGCGGCCTCTACAGTTCCCTTCTTTTGTTTACCATTGGCGTCTACCGCCACATAATTAAATGCTGCCAATTCATCACCCTTTTCTACCC
>CAKRHL010000206.1 GCA_934338765.1 uncultured Lachnospiraceae bacterium
ACATACATGAGCGTGTACAGGATCCTGCTGACGGGCATCCAATACAATGTACGCCTCTTTTCTTCTCTTTATGAATGTACCAAACCGCAGAACCCACGATCGCAATCAAAAGTACAATTAAAATAATGTTAGCAAGCATACCTGACATAACTCATCATCCCTTTCTGATCATTAATCCAGCTGATACTCCGTATCAATGGCTCTGTTCGCCTTCTGGATCAGATATACGATAACTGCTGCAAAAATACATACTGCGATCAGACCGCCAACAAATCCTGCTCCAAGAGCACCTGTTGTGATCAATGTACCAATCTGATATACCAGGAAACCAATAGTAAATCCGGTTGCCAGCTGAAGACAGATACCTGCAAACAGCCACTTACCACTCTGCATCTCGGAGTTCATAGCACCAAGTGCTGCGAAACAAGGTGGTGTATAAAGGTTGAACATCAGGTATGCAAGAGCTGCTACCTTTGTGATACCCATAGCCATTGCTACCTTGTTACCACTACCTACCAGTGCAAGCTCATCTGTATCGATAAAATTGGTCAGTGCATAAACAGTTGCAAGTGTACCTACTACGTTCTCCTTAGCGATAAATCCTGTGATGGATGCTGCTGCAAGCTGCCAAGCTGCGATACCGACAACAGGGATAAGAAGTGTTGCGAACGGTCCGGCAATGCTTGCAAGGATAGAAGTACTCTCTGCGCCCTCTGCAACAACCTGCAGCTTCCAGTTGAAGGACTGCATGATCTGGACAACAGTGTTACATACAAGGATTACAGTACCGGCTTTCTTAATATAAGCTTTACCACGGTTTAACATGGATAAACATCCAATTTTAAGACTTGGTACTTTATACTCAGGAAGCTCGATAATAAAGAATGACTTTCTGTACTTCATACCGGTAACAGCCTTTACCAGAAGAGCTCCTAAAAGGATCAAAAGAATGCCTACAAAATACATTAAAGGTCCTACCCATTTAGAATGTGGGAAGAACGCACCGGTAAACAGTGCGATTACAGGAAGCTTAGCACCACAAGGCATAAAGGTTGCTAACATTGCTGTAGTTCTACGCTCTCTCTCATTACGAATGGTACGGCATGCCATGATAGCCGGAATACCACAACCGGTTCCGATGATCATCGGGATAACGGATTTACCGGAAAGACCTACTCTCTTAAAGATCGGGTCAAGAACGACAGTTGCACGGGCCATATATCCGCAATCCTCAAGAAGAGCGATCAGGAAGTACATAACCATTACGAGTGGAAGGAAACCAACTACGGCACCTACACCACCAATAATACCATCTACAAGCAATGCATACAAGAATGGATTTGCATTCTCAAGCAGTCCGCCAACCCAGTTCTGGAATGTCTCGATCCATCCTACAAGGATGTCTGCCAGCCATGTACCAAGTGTTGACTGTGATATGTAGAATACCAGGAACATGATTGCTGCAAAAATGATAAGTCCGGATACCGGATTTGTCAAAACTGCATCGATCTTATCTCCGACATTCTTCTCTTTTGTAAGAACCTTACGATTCTCAACCTGCTTTACGATCGCATTTACGAACTCGAAACGCTTACGGTCAGCAGCTTCCACTTCCTTCTTGTCGTGAAGATTAATATCACCCTGTACATATGGTGCTTTCTGTCCGGCACCTTCCAGATCTGCAGCTGTCTGGATTACTTCCTTCAGACCGGTGTCTGTTGTAGATGTTGTCTTGATCACTGGACATCCAAGCTTCTCAGACAATGTCTTCTCATCAATCTTATTGCCCTTTTTCTCATTGATATCGCTCTTATTCAATGCAACAACCACCGGAACTCCCAACTCCAGAAGCTGTGTTGTAAAGAATAAGCTACGGCTTAAGTTTGTTGCATCTACGATATTGACGATTGCATCCGGATGCTCATTTTTTACATAACCACTTGTAATACTCTCCTCAGAGGTAAATGGTGACATAGAATATGCACCTGGAAGATCGACTGCGATCAGCTCCTTAGAACCATTGTAGTGATCCTTCCTGACCGGATACTCTTTCTTATCCACGGTAACACCAGCCCAGTTACCGATTTTTTCATTTCTTCCCGTTAATGCGTTGTACATAGTGGTCTTACCACTATTGGGATTACCGGTTAACGCAATTCTCATAAAGAAACCTCCTTAATCAAACTATGTGTTATAGTTTTTAATTGTATGATTATATTAAAATAGCCTTCGCTAGATCAATATCAATGTTATAACGTCCGTCCTTAATTGACACAACGCAGTTGCTCTTCTTGCGTGATACAACCGTGATCGGCTCACCACTGTAGCATCCCAGTGAAAATAAGAATGATTTCATTTCCTCATCGCTGGTTGAAATATCCTTGATAATGTACTCTGTTCCCAAAACTGCTTCATCAAGACTCATAAATAAATCCTCTCTTTACTTTGTATTATATAACTATGCTTATTCTCTCCTACCTCAAATTAGTAGAATCTATTGTATATCAGTCTACACTCTCTTTAGTTAGAAATCTCTAACCAACAAATAATCTAATACAAAATGCCCCCTTTGTCAATAAGTTTTATAAAAATTCTCAATAAAATGTTCTCAATAACGTGACTTTCCGACGCAAAAAATTTAAATACCTTAAACTTCCCTCATCATTCCGTGTGGGATCAGTTTGAGTAAATTCGATGTTTTTTCCTTGATCTTCACTGTATTACAAACATTTTTCTATAGAAAAAAACAGCCATCCGGACGAAAACTACATATTATATGTAATATTTCATCTGAATGGCCGTTTTACAGCATACCGGTTATTTGATCTACATCTGCCCCAGTATCACCCGGAGCAGAGTCTTATCTAACATCAATGTCCTGTTCCACGGATTTAATATAATCCCATGTATTTCCTCTGTCTGTACTGCCTGAGTAAATAACTGCCCCATATCTGTCAGAAAAGTTGACTTTACGCTGTCACTCCCCTTCAGCTCCTCCTCAAAGCTTGAAAAGACGGTCCACCAGCTTTGTCCATCCTCCGTTCGGACTGCCTGAATCCTGAGCTGACCGTCTGCTTTTGGCGGTTCCACTGCAATGATCACCTGACCGCCCTCCCGCATCCTCTGCCGGATCACTGTCAGGGTATGTGCCAGACGCTCCTGGGAAGCTTCCTGCTGCAGTCCTGCAATGGCTGCCTCGATCCGTTCATTTCCCTGAAGTCCCGGATCTGTCTGCTGATTTCTCCGATCATCTTGATGCCCTTGATTTTTCTGATCACTCATATTTCTTCCTCGTCGTTTCGATTTTCATGTTTCTTATTATAGTTCTTTATTCATTCGCAATTTTCCGAAACATGATCTTTAATTTATTGTCTTTACAATACCTTGTAATTTGTATATCCTCCTGATGTTAACCTTTAGACTCAATACTCGCAACGCGAAGACAAACTTTATTCTTACTCTGCTTCGCAGTCGCTTGGTTTTCTCTGAGGCTCATTATACCACAAGATTGGTGATCCAGACACCTTTTTTCACCAGAATATGTCCAGCCACCACCTTGACCAGATCCGCAGACTGCACCAGTGCGTATACCACCAGCACCGGAAGTGCCGTATAACTGCACAATGCAAACGCAAGGCTGACAGATACTACCCAGGTAAACACGCTGTCAAACAAAAAGGTAATCACGGTCTTTCCACCGGAACGAAGGGTAAAATAAAAAACATTCAAAACTCCCTGTACCGGAAAGAATACTGCTGTGATAATAATAAACCACTGTCCTAAGTGACGTACCTCCTCTGTGGTATCGTACAATGATGGAAACACCCTGGAACAGACTGCCAGGATCACCGTAAGGATCAGACAGAGACCTGCCGTAAACCATTGAAGCTTCCCTGCCGAACATTTCGCCTCCTCAAACTCAGAAGCACCAAGATGCTGTCCAATAATGATCCCAACCGCATTGCCCATGGCAACAAACACAACATTTAAAAGGTTGCATATCGCATTGGAGATATTAAGTCCGGCGATCACCTGCAATCCCTTCATCGAATAACACTGTGTCAGTGCCGCCATGCCTCCCGCCCATAAAAATTCATTTAAAAAGATAGGAAATCCCTTCACGATCATGACCTTTGCCTCCGTCAGGGGCACCCGGATCGTTCGATAAATTCCCTGCAAAAATTCATATCGTTTTATACTGGCATGGGTCCACACCACAACGACCAGCATCTCCACAAAACGTGCCATGACTGTTGCGATCGCAGCTCCCCGCACCTCCAGTCTCGGGAACCCAAACTTCCCGTAGATCAGCAGATAGTTAAAAATAATATCCACAAATACCGATGCGATCCCCGCCACCATCGGCTTGACAC
>CAKRHL010000207.1 GCA_934338765.1 uncultured Lachnospiraceae bacterium
TCCTTCAGACTTACCTTTCTGGCGATACGGTCAATAAATGGCACTTTAAAATGAAGTCCTACATCCCAGGTACTCTGATAGCCTCCTAAACGCTCTACCACATATGCCTTCGCCTGCGGTACAATGTGAATGCAGGATACTGCAACAACTGCTACAATAACAAGTAAAATAATAACTGCTAATTCCATGTTTGATTCCTTTCCTTTATAAATGTGCTGATTAATCTGATCAGAATGCGATGAATGAAACTCTCCTAAAATACAGCTTATTCCATATCATCAGACACCGGAACTACGATCGCTTTGACTCCCCGTATCTCCTGTATCACTACCTTCTGACCAGCCTGGATCCTTTTCTTTTCATCTGCCGCTCTGGCAGTCCACTCCATCCCGTCAACTATGATCTGTCCGGTCTCGTTGAAATTATCAATCGACTCGGTCACCTTTCCCTCTTTCCCGATCATACTGTTGACATTGGTCCTTACCCGGGAACCGTTCAGCCGTTTCTGAACAACCGGTCTGGTAAAGATCAATAATACAAATGATACAACAAAAAATAAAACAAGCTGTACCCCCAAGGGCAGCCCCAGACACGCCACGATAAAACTGATCAGCGATCCGGCCGCGAACCATATGGTCGTCAGTCCCAGCGTAATGATCTCAATGATCAAAAACGCCACCAATGCGATCAGCCAGAAAAAAATGTAATTGTCATCGGTACGAAAGAGCGACTGAAACAATTCCTGTAACCGGAATGTAAAAATCCCCGATAAACCGCTCATGAAAACACCTCCCTTGGTGTATACTACTTATTTGTATGAATATAGCATATTTCCACCAAAATAGCAATATACCTTAGTCCGTTTTTCTTCTCTGTCTGGACGCCTCATAAAGCACTATCGCTGCCGCCACAGCAGCATTTAACGACTCCACGCTGCCCTCCATGGGAATGTGGATCCTTCCGCTAAGACTTTCCTGTACCTCCTTACTGATCCCATTGGCTTCATTGCCCACAACGATTCCGGATGGCTTCGTATAATCCGGATCATCATAAACCCTGCTCTCCTCCAGGATCGTTCCATATACTGAAATGTTTTTTTGCTTCATCTGCCGGATCATTTCCGGCAGACTCTCTACATATAAGAATGGGACACGGAAAATCGCTCCCATCGTAGCACGGACCACCTTAGGATTAAAAAGATCCACAGTTCCCTTGCCCATGATCACTCCTGCCACTCCCGCAGCCTCCGAAGTACGGATCATGGTTCCCAGATTTCCCGGATCTCTCAGATCATCCAACAGCAGATATAATCCCGCCGGACTGTTAAGGATCTCTTCCTGAGAATAGGACGGCATATCCACCATCCCCAGTATCCCCTGCGGTGTCACGGTATCTGCCGCCAGATCAAACAGATCATCCGGCACCACATCCACCCCTATGCGCCTGTTCTTCCCAGAAAACTCCTCTGCAATCTCACTTTCCGGTTTTTCCTGCCATCTGTCAAGCCACAGACTTTCCTTGATCAGCACCTGCCGGAGCCTTCCGTATTTCGCAGCCTCTTTCACAAGCTTAATTCCCTCCGCCACAAACAGGCCTTCCTTTTTACGGTGTCTGGCATTTTTCTGCAGCTTTATCATTTCCTTTAATTTTGTATTGTTTTCACTGGTGATCATTATTGCCTCCATTATGATGTATACATGATATTTAGAAGTAACGGTATTTTAAACCTAACTGATGCCACGGATTGCTCCATTGCATCATATTATATTATAAAAGGAGGGGGCAGAGAAATCAAATAATTTCTCTGCCCCTTGGCATATGTTATATGTTCTTGTAAGCGTATTCATTGGCAGAACCTTATAAAAGACCTGCACTTTCTTTCAGCGTAAGCTCATCATGGTGACATACCGCCCCTTTTGTAAAGCCCTTTACGCTGTGTTCCACCGCATATCCGCAGACAGTCAGGCCTGACTGGATGATCTGACTCATCTTCTGCTCAGAAAACTGTAGCTTGGAACCATCCTCTAACTCAATCGTACATGCATGACCACAGTCTGCTGCACAATCCATAGAACAGGAAACCTTATACATGTTTTTTCTACTGATCGCTCCGATCTCCTCCAGTGTATTGATCATACGATACACCGTTGCGGAGCCGATCTTATGATCCAGCTTTGATGCCTTATAGTAAATTTCCTTACAGCAGGAGCAATCCTCCTGCAGAATGATATCTAAGATCATCAAACGCTGCTTGGTAATGCGACAGCCCTGTTCTCTTAACTTTTGAATGATCAAATCCTTCTGCATCATTTAGAAAAACCTCCCCAATGGAAATCACTCTCTCGAGTAAATCGCTTCTTTCATTTTGTAAATGAGAATAACTTATCTATCACTTACAATGGTTAGTATATACTAACACATATTAGATGTCAAGAACTTTTTTCATTTTCTTTTCTTGTTTTCTCAAATTAAAAGTGTTATACTAATTTCATGTGAAGTTACGTTCGGGATTTCGGACGGATTAAATGGTATGGAGGAAAATATTTATGGCAAATACCGAATCTGCTGAGAATTATCTGGAAACTATCCTGATCCTCAGCAAACGACTTCCGGTTGTTCGATCTGTTGATGTTGCTACAGAGCTTGGTTTCAAGAAGTCAAGCGTCAGCATTGCAATGAAAAATCTTCGTCAGAAGCAGCACATCACTGTGACAGATGCCGGATACATATATTTGACAGACTCAGGTCGTGAGATCGCGGAGATGATCTACGAAAGACATCAGCTTATATCAAGCTGGCTCATAAAGCTTGGAGTTCCTGAGGACATTGCCACCGAGGATGCATGCCGCATGGAACATGTTATCAGTAAAGAAAGCTTTGAAGCATTAAAAAAGCATGTTTTCCCTTCATAGGAAAGCATGCTTTCTCAATGTATAGGAAAATACTCGTAACACAGTGTAAATCAAGGGCAAAACGCTGATTTTGCTCTTTTTATCAAATCAGGAAAAGAGGCATAATTACAATGACAGAATTTATGAGAGGCCGGAGACTCCGTACCGATGAACGTCTCCGCAAAATGGTACAGGAAACACATATGGATATCTCCGATCTGGTATACCCAATGTTCGTAATGGACGGTCAGAACAAAGTTGAAGAAATCCCATCTATGTATGGCCAGAACCGCTACACAGTAGACCGTATGGGGGAGAAGCTGGAACAGCTTCTGAGTGCCGGAGTCAATAAGATCATGCTATTTGGCATTCCGGACCACAAGGACGAAGTGGGCAGCCAGGCATACGATGAAAACGGCATCATCCAGCGCGCCTTCCGGGAGGCAAAGAAAAACTATCCGGAAATGTACCTGATCGGTGATGTCTGCATGTGTGAATACACCTCCCACGGTCATTGCGGTATCATTCATAATCATGACGTAGACAATGACGCTACCCTGGAATATCTGGCAAAGATCGCCCTCTCCCAGGTGGAAGCCGGAGCAGATATGGTGGCACCTTCCGATATGATGGACGGCCGCATCGCTGCGATCCGCCAGTGTCTTGACGCTCACGGCCACATCAACACACCGATCATGTCCTACGCAGTCAAGTTTGCTTCTGCTTACTACGGACCTTTCCGGGATGCCGCAGACTCCGCACCGCAGTTTGGCAACCGCCGCACCTATCAGATGGATTACCATAACCGCCGGGAAGCGGTAAAAGAGGCTCTTGCCGATATTAACGAGGGCGCAGACATTATTATGGTAAAGCCTGCTATGATCTATGGTGATCTGATCCGCGAGATCAAGGACCGGACAAACGTGCCAATGGCCACCTACAGCGTCAGCGGAGAATATGCTATGATCAAGGGAGCGGCAAGTCTCGGATTGATCGACGAGGATGCCATCATCTGTGAAACAGCCATTGCTGCAAAACGAGCCGGAGCGGATATCTATATCACCTATTTTGCAGAGGAACTGGCTGGTTTTATGAAACAGGGACTGTTATAAAAGTATAATTATTTTGGCAGGCTGGCTGCGAGACATAATGCTCCCCAGCCTGCTTTTTTGTCCGGTACACTCTCCTGTCCCGGAAGCATTCTTGCTCCCTTCATCAGATACGCCTTTAACTTCTCCCCGTACAAATAGGGATCATTGCCCTGCACAATCCCCCATTCCATCATTAATGCCGCTGACCCTGTCACAAAAGGAGCTGCGATCGATGTTCCGGTCCGTGCCGTATACCGGCCACCGGGTGCGGCAGTGACCACATCTACTCCCGGTGCCACAATTGTCGGCGACTTCCTTCCGTCTGCCGTATCTCCCCGTCCTGAAAATGAGGCAACCACATCACCAGACACCTGAT
>CAKRHL010000208.1 GCA_934338765.1 uncultured Lachnospiraceae bacterium
CACGCTTTCTTGAAGTTGTCAACACTTTTTTTCAAGTTTTTTTATTTTTCTGCAAACTCTCGTTTTCCAACCGTTTTACAGAAAAGATTTCCTGTCCGGAAACCAAAAACTTCTCTGTGTCACCAACGACTTTTGAGCGTAAAAAAACACAGTATGATATAACTCACTGTGTAACGGAGAAGGAGGGATTTGAACCCTCGCGCCGCGCAAACGACCTACACCCTTAGCAGGGGCGCCTCTTCAGCCACTTGAGTACTTCTCCACACGACAACAAATGTCGAACAAAAAATAGTATAGCAACTTTGTACTGAGTTGTCAATCTATTTTTCCATTTTATTCTTCATTTTTTTATTTCTTTATTATAGGTATTATTTATCTGTTTCTATCAGCCTATTCATCTAACGGCTATATTGCTCTGTTGCAGTCTCATATAAATTGTTTCCTTTACTGTCAATTACTACAATAGCAGGCAGTTTATCTACCTCAAGCTTACGAATCGCCTCTGTACCTAAATCTTCATAAGCAATCACTTCTGCCTTTTTGATACACTTGGATAATAATGCACCTGCTCCACCAATTGCAGCAAAATATACCGCCTTATTTTCCACCATAGAAGCAATTACCTGTTCTGATCGTTTTCCTTTGCCTATCATGCCCTTTAAACCATGCTCCAGCATAAGAGGGGTATATTTGTCCATACGGTTGCTGGTAGTAGGACCTGCTGACCCGATCACCTGTCCTTCTCTCGCCGGGGATGGTCCAAGATAATAGATAATATTATCCTTCAGCTCAACGGGTATCTCCTGATGTGCCTGAATTGCTTCATACAGTCTTTTGTGTGCAGCATCACGGGCAGTATAGATGGTACCGGAAATATAAATCATATCCCCCGTCTCAAGTGATTCAATATCCTGCTCTGTAATTGGCGTATTTATATACTTTTCTGACATCGTATCATCAAACCTTTCCACAAATAGATATTTTATAATAAAACTCGTACTTTATAAGTATTTTCTAACGACTCGAAATAACGCTTCACGTTATCCTGATACTTTAAATAACACGATGCTTATGTCTGTTTACATGACAACACATATTTACAGCAACCGGTAAACCGGCGATATGTGTAGGATATGTCTCTATATTGACAGCAAGAGCCGTAATCCTTCCGCCAAGTCCGGCCGGTCCGATTCCCAGATTATTAATCTTTTCTAATAAATCTTCTTCCATTTCTTTCACATATGGAATAGAGTTATGCACATTAGCATCTCTGGTTAATGCTTTTTTAGCCAATAACGCGCATTTTTCAAAGGTACCGCCAATACCTACACCTACCACAACCGGAGGGCATGCATTCGGACCAGCAAGCTTCACGGCATCCAATACAGCATCCTTGACACCTTCAATACCATCTGCAGGCTTAAGCATATAAACCTTGCTCATATTTTCGCTTCCAAAGCCCTTGGGCGCTACAGTAATGTCTATATTTTCTCCCGGAACGATTTCATAGTGAATGATCCCCGGAGTATTATCCTTGGTATTTTTCCGAAGCAAAGGATCTCCTACGACGGATTTGCGCAGGTACCCCTCTACATAGCCTTGACGGATTCCTTCATTGACGGCATCCTCCAGATTCATTCCCTCAATATGAACGTCCTGGCCAATTTTTAAGAAAACAACAGCCATACCTGTATCCTGACAGATTGGGATCTGACTGCTCTCTGCAATCTGCATGTTTTCTTCTAATTGTGACAATATCTGTCTGCCAAGGGGAGACTCCTCCACCTGACAGGCATGATCAATCTTATCCTTCATATCCTCTGAAAGATAATAATTTGCTTCTATACACATTTCCTTGATATTTTTTATAATCTCATCGGTAGAAATGGTTCTCATATTTTCATCCCCTCTGACAACATTATTCCTGTGGGTTATCTGTATCGTCGGCTTCCTCGATATCGTTATCTGCTTCCTCTTCGTTCTGTCTCATTTCGTTTTCCATTTCTTCCAGAAAACTATCCTTCGCATCAGAAGGCTGAGAATCTCTGACCTTTGCCATGGTAGCTACAACAATATCCTTGTCCGGATCCAGGTCTATCAGCTTCACACCGGATGTGATACGTCCCAATACAGAAATCTCATCAACCTTCATCTGGATAATGATTCCTTCTGTAGTGATCAGCATAATCTCATTTTCTTCATTTACTGCTTTTACACTTACAACATTACCTGTCTTTTCGGTAATCTTATAGCACTTGATTCCCTTACCGCCTCTGTGCTGCGGTGTAAACTCTTCGATACGCGTTCTCTTACCCATACCGTACTCTGATACAAGAACAAGATAATCTCCCTGTGTATCAAGCTGCATACCTACCACTTCATCGTCGTAAGTAAGGTTCATACCAATGACACCCATCGTCGCACGTCCGGTTGGACGCACATCTGTCTCATGGAAACGGATACATTGTCCGTGTTTTGTCACAAGAATGATATCTTTCTTTTTGTTGGTTGATTTTACCTCGATCAGCTCGTCATCATCCCGAAGATTAATTGCCTGAAGTCCTGTTTTACGGATATTGGCAAAATCCTTGATGGAAGTTTTCTTGACAATACCCTTCTTGGTTGCCATGAACAAATAACGATTTTCATCGTATGTTCTGATTGGAATGACAGCATTGATCTTCTCGCCCGGTGTCAGCTGCAGAAGGTTAATGATCGCAGTTCCTCTGGCTGTTCTACTGGATTCCGGGATTTCATATGCTTTCAGACGATATACTCTTCCCTTATTGGTGAAGAACATCAGATAATGATGTGTTGTAGTCATAAGCATATCAGCAATATAATCCTCATCAATCGTCTGCATTCCACGGATTCCCTTGCCTCCACGATGCTGACTCTTGAAGTTATCCACACTCATTCTCTTAACATAACCAAGAGAGGTCATTGTGATGATGGTATTTTCCTGTGGAATCAGATCCTCCATGGAAATATCAAATTCATCATAACCGATAGATGTTTTTCTCTCATCACCGTACTTGTCACGGATCAATGAAATCTCTGTCTTAATAACACCTAACAGGATTTTTTTATCTGCAAGAATTGCCTTGTATTCTGCAATTTTTTTCTCCAGCTCGGCATATTCTGTCTCCAGTTTTTCTCTTTCCAAACCGGTCAACGCACGAAGACGCATGTCAACAATTGCCTGGGACTGTGCATCGGAAAGCTCAAAACGGGAGCATAATCTTTCCTTTGCCTCGGCAGTTGTTTTGGAACTGCGGATAATCTGGATGACTTCGTCAATATTATCCAGAGCGATCAGTAAGCCCTCTACAATATGCGCTCTTTCCTCGGCTTTGTTCAGATCAAACCGGGTACGTCTGGTGACAACCTCTTCCTGATGCTTGATATAATATTCCAGCATCTGTTTAAGATTCATGACTTTTGGCTGGTTATTTACCAGAGCAAGCATAATAACACCAAAGGTGTCCTGCATCTGTGTATGCTTATAAAGCTGGTTTAATACAACATTTGGATTGACATCTCTTCGAAGCTCAATACAAATACGCATACCTTCACGGTTTGTCTCATCACGAAGATCTGTAATACCTTCGATCTTCTTTTCTCTATGTAATTCACTAATTTTCTCGATCAGACGTGCTTTATTCACCATATATGGAAGTTCCGTCACAACGATACGGTTCTTGCCGTTGTCCATCGGTTCAATATTGCTCACCGCACGCACACGGATCTTGCCACGACCGGTACGATATGACTCTTCAATGCCTCTGGTACCAAGGATTTCCGCTCCTGTCGGAAAATCCGGTCCCTTGATGATCTGCATTAACTCTTCGATCGTTGTTTCACGATCCTCTTCCACAACATTGTCGATAATTTTAACGACAGCGTTGATAACCTCCGTAAGATTGTGTGGCGGTATATTGGTTGCCATACCTACGGCAATACCTGAGGTACCGTTTACCAGCAGATTCGGAAATCTGGAAGGAAGAACACGAGGCTCCTTCTCTGTCTCATCAAAGTTTGGATCAAAATCTACAGTATCTTTGTTTATATCTGCAAGCATCTCCATAGAAATCTTACTCAATCTCGCCTCTGTATAACGCATTGCGGCAGCGCCGTCACCATCCACAGAACCGAAGTTTCCATGTCCGTCTACCAGTGGATAATGCGTAGACCATTCCTGTGCCAGATTTACCAGTGCACCATAAATAGAGCTGTCACCGTGTGGATGATATTTACCCATGGTATCACCAACAATACGGGCACATTTACGATGTGGCTTATCCGGTCCGTTATTTAACTCAATCATTGCATACAGAATACGTCTCTGAAC